>DWYB01000011.1 GCA_019118885.1 Candidatus Mediterraneibacter surreyensis
TGCCACCAGACAGAAAGAGATGATACTATCATATACTGATTGAAGGAGATGTGAAAGGATAACTTCTACTTGTGAAAGAGTAAAGTCTATCTCATGTCAGTGAACTAGAATTTAAAATTTCATTTTACCAATGACTTATACGCTTTATATATGTCTGGCATTTTCATCCCGCCTGTGGTATCATGAACAAAAGCATTACATTTCCAGCATGTTCTATTCTTAGGCGGCGTCACTGTCTGCATCAACAGTTCTATTACATTCAGGAAAATCTCGATGCTTTTCATTCCCTATTAACAGCAGAGAGACCTTGGATGCAAAAGAACAGCGGGCAGAAAATATTGTCTTGCCGCCGGCATCGCCAGTCTCTTTGCACTACATTTCAAAGGAGGCTGAAATATGGCGAACGAAATAAAGACGACAAACTCGGAAAACACAGTAAACTCAGCAAACTCAGTAAATTCAGCAAACACAGCAGTCACTGTGCCGGTCAACCGGATGTACAAGTCCACCTTGTTCATCATGCTGTTTCAGGACAAGAAAAACCTGCTGGAACTGTACAATGCAGTAAGCGGAAAACATTATACCGATCCGGAAGTCCTGGAGATCAACACCCTGGAAAACGCGATCTATATGACAGTCAAGAACGATATCTCTTTCCTGATTGACGGGCGGATCTCCCTGTATGAGCACCAGTCCACCTACAACCCCAACCTGCCTTTGCGGTTCCTGCTTTATATCGCAAAGCTGTACTCAAGGATGACGCGGAACGCGAACCTGTACGGAACAAAAGTGATCCGGATCCCGCCGCCGGAGTTCCTAATCTTCTACAATGGAAAGGAAGAACTTCCGGAGCGGACAGTTCTGAAACTGTCAGACATGTATGAAAAGGAAGATCCCCGTGCAGGATTGGAACTAGAAGCAGTGATGCTGAATATTTCAGGAAAGCATAACCAGAAGTTGAAAGATGCCTGCAGGACACTCAAGGATTACGCAATCTATACGGACAAAGTCCGGGAATACGCGGAAGAGATGGAACTTGCGGACGCAGTGGAGCGGGCAATCCGGGAGTGTATCGCGGAGGATGTGCTGAAGGACTTTCTGGAGAAGCATAGAGCGGAGGCGAAAGAAATGAGTATATTCGAATATGATCAGGAAAAGCATATGAGACAGGAACGGGAAGAAGCCTGGACGGAGGGGCATAGCGCCGGATTGGAAGAGGGCGTGGAAAAAGGAATTGCCAGAGGAGAAGAGCAGATGCTCATGACGCAGATACGCAAAAAGCTATCCAGGGGAAAGAATGCCTCGGTGATCGCAGAAGAGTTGGAGGAGACAGAAGAGCGCGTCAGAAAGCTGATCGATAAGATTGATGAAGGAGAGTCATAAGCAGATTATAATGCATGCACAGAGCGGAGACGAAGGAAAGAAGATATCTCCCTTGTGGCAGAAGCCTCAATGGAAGAGATAAGAAAAGCAAAGAGTCTGTCCTGAACACAGGAACGCAGGATCAACGCTGAATCGGCAGGGCTAGCGTAAAATTTTTGTAGGGCATATAGAAAAGGGAACGCCAGTTTTGTGTTATTATATTAGTCGACCAAAACCAATAGCACAAAGGAAGGTGTTCCCTATGATTAAGAGTATACAACAGTTTGAAGAGTCTGGCATTAAAAAATTAGAGAAGATAATTGAAAGTTTTATGAAAGACCCTAAGGATATGGCATCCTTTGTTTATGGAATCCGCGATGAGGTGATTGCTCTGGGGCTGGATCTCATAAAAGAGACATTAGAAGACTGCAACCAGATGCTCCGTGATAGTGCAAAAAGGAAGCAGTCCTGGGAAGTGGTAAGGACCGATGGGAAAAAGCTGACAACATGTCTTGGGACTGTTTGCTTTGAAAAGACGTTGTTCCGGAATAAACAGACCAGAGAAAGCGCTTATCTGCTGGATCGGATCATAGGGATAGAAAGCCATGAGCGGCTGACAGAAGACGCTGAAGCGAAACTGCTGGAGGAGGCAGTTCAGACTTCATACCGGAAAGCAGGGGAAGAAACAAGCCTGACAGACCAGGTGAGCAAACAAACCGTCAAGAATAAACTGCATAAACTGGCATTCCCGCAACAGAAGGAAGAAAAGCCGGAGAAAAAGGCAGTTGAGTTTCTGTATATTGATGCGGATGAAGACCATGTATCCCTGCAGTTCAAAGAGATGAAAGGGGACCTAGAGACTGGAGAGAATAACTGGAAGAATAACTGTGTTCTGGCAAAGCTGGTGTATGTGTATGAGGGGATTGAGCCGGAATCTCCAAAGAGTAAAAGGCATAAGCTGGTCAATCCCCACTATTTCAGCGGAGTCTACGATGGAGCAGATAACGCAAAGCTGTGGGACGAGGTATATGCATATCTGGACAGCCATTATGATCTGAAAAAAGTGAAGAAGATATATCTGAATGCAGATGGAGGGACATGGATCCAGAGCGGGAAAAAGAGGATTGCAGGGATCACCAGTGTATTGGATGGATTTCATCTGCAAAAGTATCTGCTGAAAATGACAAGCCACATGAAAGACAGCGTGGATGATGCACGAAAAGAACTCTGTGATGCGATCAAAAGCGGAACCAAGGCAGATTTCCAAAGTGTAGTTGAACGGCTGAAAGTCTGCGCAGGAACAGAAGCGACAGAAAAACGGATTGAAGAAAGCGGGGCCTATATCCTCTCGAACTGGATAGCAGCAAAAATCCGTTTAAAGGATCGAGAGACAGTAAAGGGATGCAGCGCAGAAGGGCATGTGAGCCATGTATTGTCCTCGCGGATGAGTTCCCGTCCTATGGGCTGGAGCCGGACAGGAGTAGATAAAATGGCGCATTTAAGGGCGTATTATTGGAATGGCGGGGATATGCTGGAACTGGTCAGACAGCAGGAGCGGGAATTTCCGGTAGCAGCCGGCGCAGAAAATGAAGTGCTGAGTTGCGAGAGTATGCTGCGATGGGAGAGACATCGTCACAATAAGCTCGGGAAATATATAGAGAGCATAAACCACAGTGTCAGTACAGAAGTGAAAAAGTATGCATGGTTTAACGCGCATATCTGGGGATTATAAAAGCAAAGGACTTGCAAGGAGAAAACAAAGGAAGTATAGTATAAAAAGGTATTGAACTGATATATCTGAAACACATCTGGCAGTTTCTGCCACTATAATTCCTACAGTAAATTTACGCCGCCATCGGCAGGGAAACCTCTTGACGAACTCTGCCTTATTCTATATAATTACCTTTGTATGAATTTCAACAGCAAAGGTGATGACGGAGACAGTAGGTCATATCCGAACATTCCAGCGAGCCGGGAAGGGTGCGAGCCCGGTATCAGTAGAATATTTCCGAATATCACTCCCGAACCGCAGCCCCCAACGCATACAGAAGAAGCATGAATGCATGAGAGAGTAAGGGCTGACGCGGATCCCGCGTTAGAGGATACCATATGCGAACTGAATTGCTTTTATCACGGAATCAGACAGTGTGTATACGGGTGAAGGAAGTTCAAGTATGTTGTAACAGGTGGTTAAAACGAGAGAAATGGCTTTCGTCCTTTTACAGGACGGGAGCCTTTTTTTGTCAGATCTTAGAAAACAAGATTTGGACACCGCCAGACCGATCGATATGTCCATTGCGGACGCGCTTTCGCTCGGGCCGTAACGCAGCGGACACATATGGCTGCAAAGGACGCAGCCTTAGTGCCGGCGTTACTCTACGGTCCTTAATAGACATATCAATCGGTCCGACTCCGCGAAATCAGCAGTTTATTAAAATCCGACAGAAAAAAGGGCTCCCGGGATGTCGGCTCAGGCCGGCAGGTGCTTCAGATCCGTTGGAAAACATATATGCTTCCAGGACAAGAAAGCGCTCCAATAAAAGGTAAGAAAGCCCCCATCTCTCCCGGTTTTGATTCAGGTTCCGTTCTGGGCAGGTCTGACGCAGCTATGTGTCGATTAAGGACCGTAAAGGAACGCCGGCACTTAGATCGCGTTTTTTGCGATCTTATGTACCGCAGCGTTCCGTCCCGGGCGAGAGCGCGTCCGCAATCGACACATAGCTGCGGCGGACCAGAGACAGAAAGGAAAATCAGTATGTATAAGAAAGTTCCCACAGATATGAATTTTGTCGGCCGTGAGAAGGAAGTCGAGAAGTTCTGGGACGAGAACCACATCTTCGAGAAGAGTATCGAAGAGCGTGAGGGATGTCCGGAATATATCTTCTACGACGGACCGCCGACTGCAAATGGAAAACCGCACATCGGACATGTGCTCACCCGTGTCATCAAGGATATGATCCCGAGATACCGCACGATGAAGGGCTACATGGTCCCGAGAAAAGCCGGCTGGGATACCCACGGTCTTCCGGTAGAGCTGGAAGTGGAGAAATCCCTCGGCCTCGACGGCAAGGATCAGATCGAGGAATATGGTCTGGAGCCGTTTATCAAAAAATGTAAAGAAAGCGTTTGGAAATACAAAGGAATGTGGGAGGATTTCTCCGCTACCGTCGGTTTCTGGGCTGATATGGAGCATCCTTATGTAACATACCACAATACATTTATCGAGTCTGAGTGGTGGGCGCTGAAACAGATCTGGGACAAAGGCCTGCTCTACAAGGGCTTTAAGATTGTTCCCTACTGCCCGCGCTGTGGTACGCCGCTGTCCGCACAGGAAGTAGCTCAGGGCTACAAGGATGTGAAAGAGCGCTCCGCAGTTGTAAGATTTAAAGTAAAGGACGAGGATGCATATATCCTTGCATGGACGACCACCCCGTGGACACTGCCGTCCAACCTCGCACTCTGTGTAAACCCGAACGAGGATTACGCGAAAGTAAAGGCAGCAGACGGATACACCTATTATATGGCGTGCGCTCTTCTTGATACAGTTCTGGGAAGACTGGCAGAGGAAGGAAAGCCGGCATATGAGATCCTTGAGACATACAAAGGTACAGATCTTGAGGGCAAGGAGTACGAGCCGCTCTACCAGTGTGCCGCAGATGCTGCTGCAAAACAGAACAAGAAGGCATTCTATGTGACATGTGACACATATGTTACCCTGACGGATGGTACCGGAGTCGTACACATCGCGCCGGCATTCGGTGAAGATGATGCGAATGTGGGAAGAAAATATGATCTTCCGTTCGTACAGCTTGTAGATGAAAAAGGAAACATGGCGGAGTCCACTCCGTTCGCAGGGCTGTTTGTAAAGAAAGCAGATCCGGAAGTATTAAAGAATCTGGATGGCAGAGGACTTCTCTTCGACGCACCGAAGTTCGAGCACAGCTATCCTCACTGCTGGAGATGTGACACACCGCTGATCTATTATGCGCGCGAGTCATGGTTCATCAAGATGACAGCAGTACGCGATGACCTGATCGCAAATAACAACACGATCAACTGGATCCCGGAGAGCATCGGAAAAGGACGTTTCGGCGACTGGATCGAGAATGTTCAGGACTGGGGCATCAGCCGTAACCGTTACTGGGGTACTCCGCTCAATATCTGGGAGTGTGAGTGCGGACATATGCACTCCATCGGAAGTATTGCAGAGCTGAAGGAAATGTCCGACAACTGTCCGGACGATATTGAGCTGCACCGTCCGTATATCGACGCAGTGACCATCAAGTGTCCGAAGTGCGGCAAAGAGATGCACCGTGTGCCGGAAGTGATTGACTGCTGGTTTGACAGCGGTTCCATGCCGTTTGCACAGCACCATTATCCGTTTGAGAATCAGGAGCTGTTCGAGCAGCAGTTCCCGGCAGACTTTATTTCCGAGGCAGTGGACCAGACAAGAGGATGGTTCTACTCCCTGCTTGCGATCTCCACGCTGATCTTCAACAAGGCTCCTTACAAGAACGTTATTGTCCTCGGACACGTTCAGGATGAGAACGGACAGAAGATGAGCAAGTCCAAGGGCAATGCGGTGGATCCGTTCGACGCTCTTGAGAAATACGGCGCTGACGCGATCCGCTGGTACTTCTACATCAACAGCGCACCGTGGCTGCCGAACCGTTTCCACGGGAAAGCCGTGACAGAAGGACAGAGAAAATTCATGGGAACTCTGTGGAATACCTATGCATTCTTTGTTCTCTATGCGAATATCGATAATTTTGACGCGACAAAATATACACTGGAATACGATAAACTTACTGTAATGGATAAATGGCTTCTGTCCAAAATGAACACCATGGTGAAAGATGTAGATAACAATCTGGCGAACTACCGTATTCCGGAGGCGGCACGTGCCCTTCAGGAGTTTGTGGACGACATGAGCAACTGGTACGTAAGAAGAAGCCGTGAGCGTTTCTGGGCAAAGGGCATGGAGCAGGATAAGATCAATGCATACATGACACTGTATACAGCGCTTGTGACCGTATCCAAGGCGGCTGCCCCCATGATTCCGTTCATGACAGAGGAAATCTATCAGAACCTTGTCCGCAGCATTGACAAGGATGCACCGGAAAGTATCCACCTGTGCCTGTTCCCGGAGGTGAATGAGGATCAGATCGATCCGGAGCTGGAGCAGAACATGGACAATGTCCTGAAGCTTGTCGTTATGGGACGTGCCTGCAGAAACACATCCAATATCAAGAACCGTCAGCCGATCGGTCAGATGTTCGTGAAAGCCGCGTTTACCCTGCCTGAGTTCTATCAGGAGATCGTGGCAGACGAGCTGAATGTGAAGAATGTTAAATTTACGGAAGATGTAAGAGACTTTACTTCATACAATTTTAAACCTCAGTTAAAGACAGTGGGCCCGAAATATGGTAAAATGTTAGGTGGCATTAAGGCTGCCCTTGATTCTGTGGACGGTAACGCTGCAATGGATGAGGTCAATGAGACCGGAGCTCTTAAGCTCGATGTGAATGGTCAGGAGATCACACTGTTCCGCGAGGATCTGCTGATCGAGACCGCACAGATCGAAGGGTATGTGTCAGAAAATGACAACGGAATTACCGTAGTCCTCGATACAAATCTGACGCCGGAGCTCCTGGAGGAAGGATTCGTCCGTGAGATCATCAGCAAGGTACAGACCATGAGAAAAGAGGCAGACTTTGAAGTGATGGACCGTATCCGCGTAACTTATGACGGCAGTGACAAGGCAGAGACGATCTTCGCAAAATATGCCGATGAGATCGCCGGGGAAGTGCTCGCCAATGAAGTGGCGAAGGCAGAGCCGGCAGGCTATGTAAAGGAGTGGAAGATCAACGGTGAAACAGTTACAATGGGTGTGGAAAAGGAAGGAAAATAAGACAATGTTCAGCAAAGGATTTGAGAAAGAAACATTTAAGCAGACGGTAAAGGATAACATCAGAACCCTTTACAGAAAAACAATCGAGGAAGCGACGCCGCAGCAGCTTTTTCAGGCTGTATCCTACGCGGTAAAGGACGTGATCTTTGACGACTGGTTCGCAACACAGAAAGCGTATGACGAAGCAGATGCCAAGACAGTTTACTATATGTCAATGGAATTCCTGATGGGCCGTGCGCTGGGAAACAACCTGATCAACATGAGAGCTTACAAAGAAGTTCAGGAAGCGCTGGATGAGATGGGCATTGACCTGAATGTCATCGAGGATCAGGAGCCGGATGCGGCACTTGGAAACGGCGGTCTGGGAAGACTTGCAGCCTGCTTCCTCGACTCACTGGCTACTCTGAACTATCCGGCATACGGATGCGGTATCCGTTACCGCTACGGTATGTTCAAGCAGAAGATCGAGAACGGATACCAGAAAGAAGTACCGGATGACTGGTTAAGAGAGGGCAATCCGTTTGAGTTGCGAAGAGAAGAGTATGCAAAAGAAGTACGTTTCGGCGGAAATATCCGATTTGAAAAAGATCCTGAAACAGGAAAGGATATCTTTATTCAGGAGAACTACGAGTCTGTACTTGCAATCCCGTATGATATGCCGATCGTCGGATATGGCAACCATGTAGTAAATACACTGCGTGTGTGGGACGCCAAGGCGATCACGGACTTTAAGCTGGATGAGTTCGACAGAGGAAATTACCATAAGGCAGTAGAGCAGGAGAACCTTGCAAAACTGATCGTTGACGTCCTCTACCCGAACGATAACCACTATTCAGGAAAAGAGCTCCGTCTGAAACAGCAGTACTTCTTCATCTCTGCAAGTCTTCAGGCGCTGATCGCAAAATATAAGAAGAAACACAGCGATGTCCGCAAGCTTTATGAGAAAGTCGTGATCCAGATGAACGATACACATCCGACAGTTGCGGTTCCGGAGCTGATGCGTCTTCTGATCGACCAGGAAGGACTGAACTGGGATGAGGCATGGGATGTAACGACAAAGACCTGTGCATATACGAACCATACGATCATGGCCGAGGCTCTTGAAAAATGGCCGATCGACCTGTTCTCCAAACTGCTTCCGCGTATCTACCAGATCGTACAGGAGATCGACCGCCGCTTCCTCATCAAAGTCCGCGAGATGTATCCGGGTAACGAGGAGAAGGTTAAGAAAATGGCGATCCTCATGGACGGACAGGTGCGCATGGCAAATATGGCGATCATCGCAGGCTTCTCTGTAAACGGTGTTGCAAAACTCCACACAGAGATCCTGAAGCATCAGGAGCTGAAAGATTTCTATGAGATGATGCCGGAGAAGTTCAATAACAAGACAAACGGTATTACACAGAGAAGATTCCTCGCTCACGGCAATCCGCTGCTTGCAGACTGGATCACAAATAAGATCGGAGACGGCTGGGTTACAGATCTTTCACAGATCGCTAAACTGAAACCGTATGTGGATGACGACACTGCAAGACGCGAGTTTATGGAGATCAAGTATAAGAACAAAGTACGTCTTGCAAAATATATCAAAGAGCACAACGGAATTGATGTGGATCCGCGTTCTATCTTTGACGTACAGGTAAAACGTCTCCATGAGTATAAGCGTCAGCTTCTTAATATCCTGCATATTATGTATCTGTACAATCAGATCAAAGAGCATCCGGAACGGAGCTTCTATCCGAGAACATTTATCTTCGGAGCCAAAGCGGCAGCAGGATACTTAAGAGCAAAAGAGACGATCAAGCTGATCAACTCTGTGGCAGAGGTTGTTAACAATGACCGCAGCATCAACGGCAAACTGAAAGTCGTATTTATCGAAGACTACCGTGTATCCAACGGAGAGATCATCTTTGCGGCGGCAGATGTCAGCGAGCAGATCTCAACAGCTTCCAAGGAGGCGTCAGGTACAGGCAACATGAAGTTCATGCTGAACGGTGCGCCGACACTGGGAACAATGGATGGAGCAAATGTAGAGATCGTACAGGAAGTCGGCGAAGAGAATGCATTCATCTTCGGACTGAGCTCGGAAGAAGTTATCAACTACGAGAAAAACGGCGGCTACAATCCTCAGGATATCTATTTCAATGACTGGGAGCTGAAACGTGTGGTAGACCAGCTGATGGACGGCACATATTCTCACGGCGACCATAATATGTATATTAACCTGTACAACTCACTGCTCAATACACAGTGCACAGACAGAGCGGATATGTACTTTATCCTTAAAGATTTCCGCTCTTACGCAGAAGCGCAGAAGAGAGTAGAAGAGGCTTACAGAGACCAGCAGAGATGGTCAAGGATGGCTATGATGCAGACTGCATGCAGCGGCAAATTCTCATCCGACCGTACCATCGAGGAATATGTAAGAGACATATGGCATCTTGAAAAAGTAGAGGTTCCGGCAGGAGAGGACGAATAGGAGGCATCTTATGGATTTTGGTTATAATTACGGATATGAGTATAACTACGATTATCCCTCATATGTAAACAGTAACGGTTCATTATTTGCTGCACTGATGTATATTTATCTGATCATACTGACAGTGATCGCTATTTTTGCACTTGCAAGTTACATCTTTCATTCCATCGGGTTGTATACGATTGGAAAGAGGATGGGAAGAGAACATGCATGGCTGGCTTTCATACCGTATGCAAGAGATTATTTTCACGGTGAACTTGCAGGCGAGATATCACTGAAGAATAAGAGTATTAAAAATCCTGGCATTTGGAAATTGGTTTTACCTATCATCTACAGCGCTGTGGCAGGTATCCTGATCGTGCTTGTGGTGATTGCCGGGATCGGAGCGGGCGTCGCAACGGGAACGAATCGCGGAATGGGCGGATTCGCCGCTATTATTTCCTCCTTGATCGGCGTATATGTACTGATCCTTGTATTGGCTGTTGCATATACCGCGGTATATTCCGTGCTGAGAGTTCTGATAGACATTCAGATTTACGAGAGATTTACTACACGTAATATGGCAGTGGTACACTCTGTTCTTTCGGCTATCTTACCGCTTTATGAATCAATCTGCTTCTTTGTTATGAGGAACAGAGATTTCAATCCGGGCATGAGACCGGCGCCGCATATCGCGCCGCCGCCTGTACCGCCTGTAACACCTGTGCCGCCGGAGAATCCGCTTCCTGTTCAAGGAGCTGATCCGGCATCAGACAAGAAAGACGATGCGGCACAGCCTCCGATCGGGGAAGAAACAGATCATAAAACAGAATAAAGTCAGAGCAGCCTTTCATATATTTATTGATATATGGAGGGCTGTTTTTATGAACCGGTATGCAATCGAACAGAAATTTAAATCCGTGGCAGCATTTCTTATAATCCTTATCCTGCTGCCCTATATTGTCTCTGTATTTGTAAACGGAGCCGACTTAAGAGAAGGGGATGGAGGCTCTTTTTATGTGAAAGTGAAAGTGCCCGAGACAGAAGAGGCGGACGGGGTGACAGAACTGAACTGGACGGATTATCTGGCCGGGATCCTGGCGGAAGAAATATCAAAGGACAGCGAACCGGAAGCCATGAAAGCTCAGGCAATCCTGATCCGTACCCAGATATACAGGGCGGCGGATAATTCAGAAGATAAGATCCTTACGGAGAGCTATCTGTCCCGCGAGGAGATGGAAGATGAATGGGGATCAGAGAACTACCGGAAATATTATGACAAATATATCCGGGCGGTTGAAGAGACGGACGATACCGTACTTATGTATAATGACGCTTATGCATGGACTCCCTTTCATCAGTCCAGCTGCGGGAAGACAAGAAGTGCACAAGAAGTGATGGGAACAAAAGAATATCCTTATATAGCGGTCAGGGAATGCCCGGCTGACAAGGAAGCGGACAAGGAGATACAGACCTTTGTATTTTCTTATCCGGAGATACAGAAATTGTGCAGAGATTTCCTTGTAGCGGAGGAAAACGGCGAGAAAGCCGCCCAGGGATATACGTTTGAGGATTTCGAGATCAAATCACAGGACTCGGCAGGATATGTGAGCGAATTGCGGATCGGGGAGACAATATGCACAGGGGATCAGTTCCGGGATGCGCTGTCGCTTCCGTCGAGCGCATTTTCTCTCAGTGAAGAGGGAGAAGACAGTATCAAGATCACGACGACCGGGAAAGGACACGGTCTCGGGATGAGTCTGTGGACGGCGGAACAGATGGCCGAGGAAGGAAAAAACTGCGAAGAAATCCTTGCTTTCTTTTTTGAAGGAACAGAATTAAGAAAAGATATTCAGGAGACGGAGATCTTCTGACAAAGTTACATGCAATTTTCATAAATCTTTTGAAAGACCCGGAATAATACGGTCATTTTCTGGCAAAAATATAGCCAGAGGTGATGACAATGAATAAGAATGAAAGACCGTCTTTCCTGAAGGGAAAGGGCGCTGCCGTCGGCATTGTGATCTGCTTTGTAGCTGTCATAGCACTGGTTGGGGCATATACGTTCAGCAACTATCAGAGAGATATTGATGAGCAGATGGCAAAAGCCGAGGAACAGGCGGAGAAACTTACAGAAGATATGGATACAGATACGGAAGATTCAACCGGAGAGACAACAGAAGAAACGACCACAGACGACATTGTTCTGCCGGAAACGGACACTGACTTGACGGATGATCCGGAAGGCGGGCAGCAGGGCGGCTCAGAGGAAAACGCAAACGGTACAGATTCACAGAACAGTACAGGAGAAAATGCCGGTGCTGGCGACGGATCATCGGTTACTGCCGGAAATACATCAGGCGTATGGTTCAGCGAGGACAGTACTCTCGCATGGCCCGCCAGCGGAGCAGTGATCATGAGCTACAGTATGGATCAGACAGTATTCTTCCAGACCCTGGAGCAGTATAAGTATAATCCGGCGATGATCATCAGCGGTGAAGTGGGAGAGACCATAGGCGCATCGGCAGCGGGGATCGTGACCAATATCGAGGAGACGGCGCAGACCGGTACTACAGTTACCCTTGATATGGGAAATGGATACAGCGCCGTGTACGGTCAGCTCAGTGACGTACCTGTGGCTGTCGGCGATTATGTCGGGGCAGGCGAATCCCTTGGCACATTGAGCGAACCTACGAAATACTACAGCGTAGAAGGACCGAATCTTTATTTTGAGGTGCTTAAAGACGGAGAACCGGTGGATCCGATGGACTTTATGGAGTAGAGGAATTCGTGTTTGTTCCAGAGATCATGTAATAATTCGAACAAAAAATGTCAGATGTAAAGCGGACGCAGAAAAAAGGGGAACTGCATCGCCATGCCGGCCCGCTCTACCTCAAAGATTTGAATGGATGTAACGGGGAAAGAAAATGCTCGTTCATTGGAACTCCCATCTCCTTTCCCCTAACATCCAGAACAAATGCTTTTCGGAACGCTCCTGCCTTGATGCATGGCTCACACAGTTCCCCTTTTTTTCTGCTATTCCATCCAGTCTGAACATTTTTCTGTCCGGTCCTTACAAAGATTTCTAAACAAATACTCATAAAAACAAGACGAGAGCAGAGCTTAATCGAGAAAGCATCCTTTTCTTCCTGCTTTTATGAATGTTTGTTTATAGGATGTACTGCGGATAACCAGAAAATCTGACGTCTGATGCGCCAGCTGTGAGAAGCGGATACTGTATAAGCCATGCATTAAGGCAGGAGCGTTCCGAATACACCTGGTTCTCCCTGTTAGAAAAAGAAATACGAGTTCCAATGGACGAGTATTTTCTTTTTCGTTACAGGGATTCCAGGGGATGAGGAGGAGCGGGCCGGCATGGCGTTACAGTATCCGCTTTTCACAGCGTCCGCAATTCAAATTAGTTCGCTTTTCTGTCTTTTAGCAGAACAATCTATACAACAAACACGAATTTCCATTGCCAAACCGGAACAAACAGGAAAGGCGAATCTCACGGAATAAAAATACAAAATCATACGGAATGAAAATAGAAAATTACTCGTAATATAAATCAAAAATTTTACAGAATGAAATTGCAAAATCTCACGGAATGAATTATAATATACACAGGAGGATTGCGTCATGGAGAAGACAAGATATAGACCGCGCATCATTGATAATAAGATTGAAGAGTATCTGGGTGTGTTCGGCGCACTCTGCATAGAGGGACCTAAGTGGTGCGGGAAGACGTGGACATCATCCTTTCACAGCAGAAGTGAGATTTATCTGGGAGATCCGGCGGGCAATTTTCAGAACAGGAGTCTTGCCGAGTTAAGCCCGGAGCTGGTTCTGCAGGGAGACGCTCCCCGTCTGATTGACGAGTGGCAGGAAGTGCCGCCGTTGTGGGATGCCGTGAGATTTCATGTGGATCAGAGCAGTGAGAAAGGACTTTTTATCTTAGCGGGATCATCAACCCCGAATCACAAGGGGATACTTCACAGTGGCGCAGGGCGCATCGCAAGGATTCGAATGCGCCCCATGTCTCTGTATGAGTCTGGGGACTCCAGCGGTAAGGTTTCTCTGGAAGAACTGTGTGCAGACAGGATGGAGTCTGTTATGACAGGAGAAGTTCGGCTGACAGACCTGATCGGTTACATCCTGCGCGGGGGATGGCCGGCAGGCCTAGGCCTTCCGGTAAAAGAAGCGTCGCTTCTGCCCCAGCAGTATCTTAACGCTATTGTGGATGATGACGTGTACAGGATTGATGGGGTGAAGCGTGATACTACAAAGATCCGGCTGCTCCTTCGCTCCCTGGCGCGAAACGAGAGTACCACGGCGACGAACCGCTCGCTGAAAAACGATGTGAAAGAAAAAGACGACGAAGATATCGATGTGGATACGATCGCATCCTATCTGGATATATTCTCCCGGCTGTTCCTGATTGAGAATCAGCAGCCCTTCTCCTCGAAGATCCGTTCATCAGTCAGAGTGAAACAGGCGGAGAAGCGACATTTTGCAGATCCGTCCCTTGCGGCGGCTCTTTTAGGCGCAACAGAGGAGAAACTTCTGGGAGATCTCAATACACTTGGATTTTTATTTGAGGCATTGTGCGAGAGAGATCTGAGGATTTACGCCGATGCATTTGGGGGGAGGCTTTACCACTATCAGGATTATCGGAACCGTGAAATTGACGCGGTGATACAGCTTCCGGGCGGAGAATGGTGCGCATTTGAGATAAAGCTTGGCGCGAACCAGATTGACGAGGCGGCGGCAGTTCTGGTGAAATTGAAAAATGATATTGCAAAAGAGCCGGGAGGCATACCGCCGAAGGTCCTCTGTGTGGTGTGCGGAATGAGTAATGCGGCCTACAAACGCGCTGACGGGGTATATGTAGTTCCTATAACGGCGCTTCGCGAGTAAGAAGAGGTGGCGGACGTGAATTATACATATATTGTCAAATGCAGTGACGGTTCGCTCTACACCGGCTGGACGAATGATCTGGAGAAGAGGATCAAAGCCCACAACGACGGAAAAGGCGCGAAATATACAAAATCCCGCAGGCCGGTAGTTCTGGCTTATTATGAGGAATTTCACACGAAGGAAGAAGCGATGCGCCGGGAGTGGGAGATCAAGCAGATGACGAGAGAGCAGAAAATGAAAATGATCCGGGAAGACCATTGACCAAATGGCTTTCCGGATCATTTTTACTGCTCTGCCATATAAATTACATTGGTAGAGAGAAGATTGCAATTACATCAGTCCGAGACCTTTTGCCACGATCATGATGAAATCCTGTACATTCGTGACGATCGTGGTTGCGGCAAGGCTTCCGCGGTCCAGAAGCTTGTTGACTACAAACTCATCGGCGTCCACTGTATAGAGGAATACCGGGCGCACAGTACCGTCTTCAAGTACGCGGTAGGACGGAGTCATATTTCCCGTAGCGATCGTGTGGAGCATGGTTGCAAGACAGATGACCGTGGTAGATTTTTTGATCATGCCGCGCATTGCGGTCTGTCCGTCATAAGCGTTTCCAATGACTTCCGGGAGCGGTCCGTCGTCACGGATAGATCCGGTAAGGACGAAGGGGACGTTATTTTTGACACAGCTGTACATGATTCCGTTATCAATCTTGTAGTCGTCAATGAACTGCGCGATGGAACCGCTCTTCCTCACGCGGTTGATGACGTCAAGATGATTGTAATGTCCGTTCGGCTGTGATTTCTGTGTATAGATATCCTGCCCGAGTGCGGTGTGGAACATAGCGCCTTCAAGGTCGTGGGTTGCCAGTGCGTTTCCGGCCATCAGACCGTCTACATAGCCGTTTTCTACCATAGCCTGCATGGCGCGTCTTGCATCTGCGTCAAAAGAGAACGCAGGCCCCATGACCCAGATAATGTTCCCATGATCTTTCTCGTATTTTAAAAGCTCAAAGAGACGGTCATAGTCTCTGGCATAGGATGTCTCGCGGCTTCTTCCCTGGCGGAAGACGAACTGGTCGCCCTCTTCCTCTTCCGGATCTTCAAATCCGGTGGAGTGCAGATAGATGCCTTCTTCAGCGTTTTCCGACCGGCCGAGGATGACTTTGTCTCCGATTTCCAGGTTGCGGTTTTCCACGACTTTTAAAGTTCCGTCGTCGCAGAGCACGACGCTTGAGTCCATGCGGCTCTCTTCGGCAAGCGTCCATTTTCCGTTTATTTTAAAGTATTCCGGATACATGGAAGTGCTGTGATAATTTTCGGGAGCAACTCCTTTGATCGTTACTTTTTCCCACGCCGCATCCGGGGCTTTGACAAAACGCTCCTGTGTGAAATCAGGTTCTCTGTATTCTGGTAAATGAAACATATTTTATAATTCCTCTTTTCTGTAAAATAATTGTGACAGTTTAGCGTTTATATACGCACCGACCGTCTGTATAGGTCCGGATGACCTTGACTTTATTGATATCTTCGGACGGGATATTCAGGATATCGTCGCTCAGTACGGCGAAATCCGCATGATATCCGGGAGCTAGCATTCCCGTATCGGGGAAACCTGCAGCCCTGGCAGAACCTATTGTATAGAGTCTGATCGCGGTTTCAATATCAACTGCCTGTTCTTTCCCGCAGTCCGTTCCATCAGCGGCGGTACGTGTCACCGCAAGCTTTAAACCCGGGAAAGGATCCGACGGATCTGACCAGTAGGTAGCAGGGGCGTCGGTTGAAAAGCCCAGAGACACACCTGCCTCCAGCATATCCTTATAAGGATAGCACTGTTTTAACCAGTCCGCGCCCAGATTGGAGAGATAACTTTTGCTCTCCGCATACGGAAATATCGGCTGTGATACAAAGGAGATTCCGTGTTCCGCGGCTTTCCGTATACTGTCTTTGGAGGGATCCGTGACATGCTCCACCCGTACATACGGAATATCAGCTGTTGTCCATGGCTCTTCCTGACATGCCCGGTCAATCATCCTTGCGATTGCCTTTCCGCCCATGGCGTGCATGGAGAGCTGGCAGTGATTTTCTTTACAGAAAGCAATGGCAGTCTCCACCAGGTGATCGCTGCATACGGATATTCCATACTCATCTTCGGAACCGTAATAAGGACGGTTCATCCAGGCAGTCCTTCCGGAAATGCTGCCGTCGCCGATAAGTTTCAGTCCTGCGGCAAAGATCTGCCGGTTCCGGTCAAATCTCTCCGGCGGAATCCGGAAATCTTTATTATCTGCGAAGAAATCCCACATATAATAGACTCCGACCCTCTGGTGGAAGCCGCGTTTTACGGCTGCTTCATAGACCGGAATATTATCACTGTCATCCAGATTGCCCATATCACAGATCGTAGTGATGCCCTGGGATGTAAGGACCTCGCCCAGCTCCAGCAGGTTGTCTACATGCTGTTCGACAGATTCCTGCGGCATCAGAGGTGCGATCATATTGCGGGCGTTTTCCTTGAGAACTCCGGTGGGCTCGCCGTTCTCATCCCGTTCGATCTCTCCGCCCGGCGGATCCGGAGTATTCCTGTCAATGCCTGCCAGCTTAAGAGCCATACTGTTGACGCAGCGTATATGTGCACATGTACGCATAATGGATACGGGGGAATCACTGCATCCCCGGTCCAGATCATAGCGTGTGGGTGAGCGCTTTTCAAGAAATCCCTGTTCGTCATAGCCCCATCCTTCGATCCACTCTCCGGCAGTCTGCTGTTCGCGTCGCTTTCTGACAGCCTCGACAAGATCTTCTATAGAGTTAATCTCCGGCGGCATCGCCGTAATCTTTTTGCGGAAATCCGCAAGCATAACGGGATGCATATGAGTATCCGCAAATCCGGGGATCACACGCCTGCCTTGCAGGTCAGTCACAGAAGAACAGCCGTCCTCTGCGTGCGGCTGCTCCGAAATTATTTCCGCATATTCCTTTGGCATATCGGATTCTGTTCCGATCCAGACAATGCGTCCTTTTTCGACAACCATAGTGTCCGCGTAAGGACAGCTGTCATCTGATGTAAATATTTTCCCATTGATAAAAATATGTTTTTCAGGTTCTTTCATTCTGTTTTACACTCCTTTAGTGTCTATGATAGCAGAATGGCATGTTTTTGTCAGGAAAAATCTTCAAAAACCTTGTAAAATACAGTGAAAAATGTTAGCATATAGAATATTTATGCAAACAGATATTATAATTATGAACAGATGACTCCGAGGCTGGAACAAGAAGATGTCCGGAGTTTTTTCGTTTTATAAGGAGATATGTGAAGAAGTCGGAAAGGAGCATAAAATATGGCAATATCAGCCGAAGAGATAAAGAAGAGAGCATATGCGCTGAAGGATCAGATTACACAGGACAGAAGAATTCTGCATCAGATGCCGGAGATCGGAACAGATCTGCCGGAGACAAGCGCATACATCAAAAAGCGTCTGGATGAGATGGGAATTCCATGGAAAGACTGCGGGGGACCGCTCCCGGAAAAAATGACGGACGATTTTGTAGAAGCGGGATTTCCAAGAATGGAGAAGGAGACCGGTGTTACCGCCGTGATCGGACACGGAAGCCCGTGTATCCTTCTAAGGGCAGACATGGATGCGCTGCCGGTCAGAGAGGACAATGATCTGGATTATAAATCATGCAATGGAGCCGGTCATATGTGCGGACATGACAGCCATGCAGCTATGCTGCTCGGAGCGGCGCAGATTTTAAAGGATATGGAAAGTGAGCTTAAGGGTTCCGTAAAACTTATGTTCCAGCCGGGAGAAGAAACCGGAGCAGGCGCGCGTGTCATGGTGGAAAACGGCGCGCTTCAGGATCCGCCGGTGGATGCGGCGTTCGGACTGCATGTCCAGCCTACAGATGAGACCGGGAAAGTCGGCTATGCGGTAGGCGTAAATTCCGCTTCTCTTGATTCCTTTATCCTGAAGATCCACGGAAGAGGAGGACACAGTTCCCAGCCCCAGCTTTGCACGGATCCGCTGATGATCATGAATCAGGTGTATCAGGCGGTTAATCTGCTGGCAACACGGGAAGCTGATCCTGCGGCAATGGTGGCCCTGACCTGCGGCGTGGCAAAGGGAGGCACGGCGGTTAATATCATTCCGGACGAGGCGGAACTCCACATCGGACTGCGCACACTGGATATAGAGGCAGCCGAGCATCTGAAACAGCGTATTCCCGAAGTGATCGATCACTATGTGAAAGCGTGGAACGGTGAGTATGACCTGACTATATTCCACACACCCTGTACATATTCAAATGAAGAACTGTGCAGAGATATCGTCCCGCATATCGGGGAGATCGTCGGAGTAGAGAAAGTACATCAGATTCCGCCAATGACAGGGACGGAGGATTTCGGATATGTGACAACCGAAGTTCCCGGTATGTTCGTATTTATCGGAGCAGGCAAGCCGGGCAATGCACCGCTTCACAGCCCGAAGATGATGCTGGACGAAGAAGTGCTGCCTCTCGGAGCAGCAGTCCATGCAAATGTTGCGATCACGTGGCTTGAGGAACACGGAAAGGAGAACCATTAAAAATGAACGGAAAAACACAGAAGAAAGGCTTCCATATGCCTCATGTCTTCATTATATTACTTGTTATCATGCTGTTTGTCGTCATTCTCTCTTATTTGATTCCGAGCGGGTTATATGAGCGGATTGAGGATGCTGCTGGGATCACTGTGATCGATCCGGATACATTCCAGTATGTGGAAAATGAGACGCCTATTACATTTATGGATTATTTTGAGGCTGTCTATACCGGATTCGTAAACGGCGCGACGATCATGGGAACGCTCTTTATCAGTTCCGGCGTTATCTATCTGCTTGAAGTCAGCGGAGCATTTGGGGCCGGGATCAATATGATCCTGAAAAAGACAAAAGGGAAAGAATTTTCCGTTGTGTGCATTTTCTATACGATCTTTGTTGTATTCGGAGTGCTCGGATACGGAGAGGCGGCTTACCCGTTCTATCCTCTTGCAGTGACCATCGGTTTTGCTCTGGGATATGACCGCATGGTGGGTACTGCTCTTGCTATTGTAGGAAGCACCGTCGGGTTTACATCCGGTCTGATGAATACATTTACGACCGGAGTTGCACAGCAGATCGTGGGACTTCCGCTGTTTTCCGGTATCGGATTCCGTGCAGTCGGACTGGTCGTGTTCTATATCATCGGTCTGATCGGATTGTATACATACTGCCGTAAGATCAAGAAGAATCCTGCGCTCAGTCTGATGAGCGAAGAATATATGAACCAGAAGAAAGAAGAACATACAGAAGGCATGGAAGAGATGAATATCAGAAGAGCCCTCGGGCTTCTTGTATTCCTCGGAATCATTATCATACAGGGATTCGGATGTATCAGACTTGGATGGTCCTTCCCTCAGATTGCGGCAATCTACGTGATCATGGGAATCCTGCTTTCCATCATTTTCCGGATCGGACCAAGCGAGGCATGCCAGCTCTTCTGTAAGGGCGCTGTCCGCGTATTCGCCGCAGCTTTCGCGGTAGGACTGGCCCAGTCAGTCGTAGTGCTTATGAATCAGGCGTGCATCATGGATACGATCGTGCACGGCATGTCACAGCTGCTGGAGAACAGAAGTGCCATCCTCGCGCTTCTCATTATCTTCATCTTTGTGACACTGTTCAACTTCCTTGTTGTTTCGGGAAGCGGAAAGGCTGTCATTGTCATGCCGATCCTGCAGCCGCTCGGAAAGATACTGAACATCAACCAGCAGGTGCTCGTGCTCACCTATCAGTACGGCGACGGCATCACAAACAGCTTCTGGCCGGGAAGCTC
This sequence comes from Candidatus Mediterraneibacter surreyensis, assembly GCA_019118885.1. GTDB lineage: Bacteria > Bacillota > Clostridia > Lachnospirales > Lachnospiraceae > Mediterraneibacter > Mediterraneibacter surreyensis. Next base: position 20,498 of record DWYB01000011.1, read on the forward strand.
TCTTGTCCAGCTGTCCATGTGCGGCGTGGACTACGGTTCATGGATTAAATTCTGCTGGAAGATATACCTTGGATTTATCGTCAGCGCGTTTGTGCTTGTCATGATTGCATACGGGATCGGGTATGGGCCGTTCTAAAGTAAAATTCCGATTTTTCGGACTGAATGCCAATGGGATAAGGTCCGAAATCAGACGGAGATGAGGCAATGAAATTCAGAGCCTTAACTTTTCCATCGAATTACTTCGAAGTCGCCTTCCTCACATACCAGTCATCTCTTTAAAGTCTTTCGATGCCTCGTCTCCATCTGTTTCTGCTTTATCGGATTCGGCAGTCGCTCCGACGAAACTGAAAATCAAAGAAACCGGTTGAAATGGGGATGTAGTCTATAAAGCTTACCCGTTTAACTGGTTTCTATAAATTTTGTGATTATCGGGGAGACACTTCCGATTGGATGAACACAGAAAATCAGTCGGATACAGCCCTTTTGATGAACCTTTCGGGACGGGCGGGGATGGGATGCTGACGGTGACTGTGTCGGAATATTAGGCAAAGTTAAAGCCTGCGATGCGACGTTAATCAGGAAAATGAAGTTGTCTGAGCGAAGCGAGTTCTTCATTTTCCTGATTGCTTTTAGCCGTATCACAGGCTTGTTACTTTGCCTTATGTTCCGTAACCGGAGCCGGGAGCATCCCATCCCCGCCCGTCCCGGATACGTGAGTCAATACACTGTATCCGGTTGATTTTCGGACGTTTTACCGAGGAGATGTCTTTCCGGCGAACACAAAATTTAATAGTTCTCAGCCTTTCTCTCGAAGTAAGCCTTCGGATGTGCGCATACCGGGCATACCTCCGGAGCCTCATCGCCTTCGTAGATGTATCCGCAGTTGTTGCATTTCCAGCCAAGAGGTGCATCGTCTTTAAAGGTCTTGCCTTCGCGATAGTGATCGAGCAGTCTCTGATAACGTCTCTCATGAGCGGCCTCTACTTTAGCTACACCGCGGAATTTTGCAGCCAGTTCAGCGAATCCTTCTGCTTCAGCTTCTCCTGCCATACGTTTGTACATGTCTGTCCACTCGTAGTTCTCGCCTGCCGCAGCATCCTCAAGGTTCTCTTCAACATTTCCGATACCGTGGAATTCTTTAAACCACATTTTGGCATGCTCTTTCTCCTGGTTTGCGGTCTCCTCGAAAATATTAGCCATCTGTACAAATCCTGCTTTTCTTGCAGCAGATGCATAGTATGTATATTTGTTGCGCGCCTGTGATTCACCGGAAAAAGCATCCATCAGGTTCTGTTCCGTTTTTGTTCCTGCATATTTAGACATAAATCATCTCTCCTTTTCGCAAATATTCTGGTGTTCTACTGCTATTTTCAGTTAGAAAAAGACTGCCTCCGAATAGAATATTTAATTTGCAACAGTACCCTGTTGCCTGGATCTTCAAAGGCAGTCTCAAATGTATTACTTATTCTACAGTTGTAATTATATTTCCGGATTAGCCGAAGTATCTCTTCAGAAGTCCTGCAAATGCTTTTCCGTGGCGAGCCTCATCTCTTGCCATCTCATGAACTGTATCATGAATTGCGTCAAGATTAGCTGCTTTTGCACGTTTAGCCAGATCAAATTTACCAGCTGTAGCGCCGTTCTCAGCCTCTACACGCATCTCAAGGTTTTTCTTTGTGCTGTCTGTAACAACCTCACCGAGCAGTTCAGCAAATTTTGCAGCATGCTCAGCCTCTTCATAAGCAGCTTTCTCCCAGTAGAGTCCGATCTCCGGATATCCTTCTCTGTGAGCAACTCTTGCCATTGCAAGATACATACCAACCTCAGAGCACTCGCCCTCGAAGTTTGCTCTTAAGTCTGCAAGGATATCCTCGCTTACGCCCTGAGCAACACCTACAACGTGCTCAGCAGCCCATGTCATTTCTCCAGACTGCTCCTGGAATTTCTCAGCTGGTGCATGGCATACCGGACATTCAGCCGGTGCAGCTTCTCCTTCATAAACATAACCACATACTGTACATACCCATTTTTTCATAATTCATGTCTCCTTTTCTTATAAAAATAATATTATTAAGACTTTTTAATGCAGTCACTGCATTCACCATAAAATAATGTAGAACTTGATTCGATCAGCCCGTCAAAATTTTCCGCTGCCAGGCGGTTGACTTCCTCAATGCTTTTCATATCCAGTTCCAGATCCAGTAATCGTCCGCATCTGGTGCAGAGAAAATGATTGTGCGGTTCAGTCCTTCCATCAAACCGGTCTCCTCCGTCAGGGGTGGAGATCTTTACTGCTTCACCGATATCGGTCAGAAGATTTAAATTTCTGTACACGGTTCCGAGACTGATGTTCGGAAAATCTTTTTTTACGTGCATATAAACCTCGTCGGCTGTTGGGTGTTGTTTGGTTGTCATCAGGAAATGTTTGATGGATTCTCGTTGTCTACTGTATTTTAAAGTTGCCAATGGGAATCCCCCTTTCATTGCTAAATGAGAACCGTTATTAAAATAATAATGATAACGATTACTGTGATTAGAATATAATATATTTCCAATCGGTTGTCAACACATATTTTATAAAATAATTGTAAAATATAATAGTTTTATAAATCTTATAATAGGTAGGGATAATTCAAACAAAATATTACAAAATAGTTAACAATATAATGTAAAAAGACATGTTGTGACAAAACAGAAATTGTTGTGTGTCGACTGATGTATCCGAAAATATGGATAATTGAGTTGACATACGGCTGGTGAGTTGTTATAATATCAACGTAACAAATTTAACAATTGTGTAACATTTAGAACTTCCTACAAAAGATAAAGACACAGATATCAAGGAGGTTTTATATGGGTAAAACGCACATAGGTCAAAAAATGATCCTTTCCGCAGCAGTGGGAATGATCATGATTCCGGGGAGTACGCTTACTGTAACTGCGGCGGAAAATAAAGAAGAACAGCCGCTTATACAGACGTCAGGGATCGAATCGGTACTGGAAGAATGTTATGAGACAGAAGTAAAAGATAATATTAATCTCTATCTGGTGCCAACAGAAGAGGGTGAGTATTTGAATATGGCATTTTCTGATACAGGAGATTATACCTATATCAGAAGTGCCCCGGATGAGGACAGTGACTGGGTCGGAAAGCTTTATAAAGATTCGGCGGCCCAGGTGCTGGAATATCTGGACGGCTGGACAAAGATTCGTTCAGGCTCGGCTGAGGGATATGTTCCTGCAGATACGCTTATTACAGGAAATGAAGCTCAGGAACATGCAAAAGAGTATGAAAATAATAAGGTTACGGTTACGGCATCCGTTCTCAATGTCAGAGACGGACAGGGGACGGATGCAAATATCCTGACACAGATTGAGATGGACGAGCAGTATCAGGTAACCGGAGAAGCGGTTGATGGCTGGTATCCGGTTAAAGTAGGAGATATTGACGGCTGGGTATCAGGAAATTATGTAACGCAGGAAACTTCCTACTCCTATGGGGAGACAAAGGAGGAAGAAGAACAACGGATTGCGGAAGAAAAAGCAGAGGAAGAACGAAAAGAGCAGGAAGCAGCCAGGCAGGAGGCGGCAGAGGCTTCTGTGCTGAATGACAGCACGGGAGTGTCAGGACAGGCTGTGATAGATTATGCCTGTCAGTTTGTGGGAAATCCCTATGTATGGGGAGGAACAAGCCTTACAAACGGCGCGGACTGTTCCGGCTTTGTCCAGTCGGTATATGCATATTTTGGAATCAGTCTTCCAAGGACGACATATGATATGGTAAATTCCGGATATGCTGTAAGCTATGATGAAGCACAGCCGGGCGATCTGATTCTGTATGGAGATTGCAGCCATGTAGGGCTTTATATGGGAGATGGAAATATAGTAAATGCTCTCAACTCAGAAAAAGGAATCTGTATCTGTAGTGCCACATATACAAATATTTATGCGATCAGACGCGTGCTCTGATACAGATCTATAGTACAAAGCGAAGATATATTATAATAAGAACGGGAAGATTGTATTTTACTGAAAATGCAGTTTTCCCGTTTTCGACATATAAGTCGATAAAATAAGCAAAATGCACAAAAATGTTTTTATTTGTAAAAAACCGTCGAAATGAAAAATCAGGAAGTTTTCAACTTATCCACACTTTAAACAATGAAAAACGTGGAAAAAGTAAGGTTTTTTACAGAGTTATCCACATTATCCACACAAAAACATATGTTTTTGGTGAATTACTCAACGATAAAAAAAGAACGAACGTTTTGGTGAGTTGTTATGAAAATGTAAAATTGTCGAAAAAAATCAGTTTGATTCTTGACTTTTAAGTATTCAAAAAAACAAAAAAATATGGCGAAACATGTCAGAAAATTCAGAAAAGGACATCAACTGCCATCTGTATAAAATGGAAAACACTGTTGATAATTTAATTGACAGGGATTATAATAAAAGCCATTGAAAGAATTCAATTAATTTTTAATAAGGAGGAAATAGAAATGGCACAGATTTCTAAAGATACAAAAATCGGAGAACTGCTTAATATTTTTCCGGATTCAGCACCGATCCTGATGGAGATTGGAATGCATTGCCTTGGCTGTCCGGCATCTCAGATGGAGACACTTGAGGAAGCGGCTATGGTACATGGTATTGACAGCTCTCTTCTTGTGGAAAAAATTAATGCCGCTATGGCAGCAGCAGAGAAATAGGCTGGCGGAATACAAAAAGCCCCGGGATACACGTCAAATGTTTATCGGTTGTCGTGTATCCCGGGGCTTTTATTGTTTTATCCTTATAATGTGGATAATTTTTGTACGGCATCTGCTGACACTACGATTTCGCAGTGTTCTTCCAGAAATGCAAGAACTGCGGAATCAGCTTTTTCAGGCGATCCATATTCAGAAAGCATATTACATATTTTATTAAATTCGTTGGTGGAATGCTCTGATGGTGCAAGAGCAAGAAGGAATACTCCTTCATCAGCATCCTTATACAGTGTGTTGGAACCTCTGTAAACCGGTGCGATAAGGCGTGATGCCCGTATCACCCCGTCCAGTGTTTCAAAGGAAAATATCCTGACAGAAAATGCCGGTGCATTTTGGGTTTCCTCATTATTAGTTGCCGTATGGGTACCCGTTGCAGCCTCTTTTACCTTATTTAAAAGATTCAGGAATTCATCGGCTCCCTCGAGCTTTTCCAAAGTTTCCAAATTGAGAGGATCATTTTCCTCTGCCGGTGTGAATTTGGAAAAACGTGTATCGAGTTCCTCGGGATCTTCTACCTTTGTGATAATCAGTACGATAGAATCTGAAGAAGAAGGAATCGCTTCTATCATAAGGGGGATGTTTTCCGCTTCAAAACCAAAGTCAAAGGAAGCTTGCTGCATCATATCACGAAATAAAGATTTTGCTTTCTCAGTGCCATAGGCGAGCTCACTCAGTTTTAGGTGGCGCGCCGCCAGATCAGCGTGTGTCAACGTACAACGAATCTGATTTTCATTGAGTTTTTCAATCTTCATATAATCACATCCTTATACTATATAAGATAATATGCACATCAAATTGATTTAGATACATATTCTCACGATTAGTATAAACAAAAAAGATGACAATGTAAAGAAAAATTATGTGTTTGCATACTTATCAACAAATCTACACAGGTTATGAACAATAAACACATTGCAAAGGACAGGAGCACCACATATAATGGCACTTACAAAAGACGGCAGTCCTGATAAATAAATACAAAGGCAAGGAGGTAAGAGAGAGTACGTTTCTACGATTTTCCATTCTTTTTGGATCTGATGCCGGAGATCCCGGCAATTATTTCATTAAGCAGGAAAGGCGATTATATGATGGAAAGGCCCGATGCGGATTCTGTTGTCTTTTGCGCTGCCAGGTTACCGACAGTATGTCACAGATACTTTCTTATGGTAATTAGAATGGTGTTACATATTTATCGTGGTCCGTATGGGGAAAGGAGAGTATACAACAGATGAAAATGGATGAAACAGTTTATCGGAATTTGTTTACAGAGCTGGAACAATATGAACAGAAAGGCATTGATATTTCCATTGACGGATATCGGGCAAGCCCGCTGCAGATTGTGACGGCTTACATGACAAAGGAAGAGGGAACCTATATGCGCGATTATGTTCTGAGCCGTGACGGATATATAGAAGCGCTTGCATTTACTGATATTAATGACTGTCAGCAGGCGGAGAATACCCCTTAATCCGCCGGACATCTCGAAAAAGACACATTTGTATATTGTTATAAAGCTGTTTAAAATCTCCTGAAACAGGCAAATTATTAATGAATCATAATGAAAATATGGTATAATGATCGCGAAGAACGCGATCCGAAGCGATTACACCGCTTCGCCCTGTTACACAGGGATTATACCGGCAACCCATGGCTTGGGAAGTAAATGGAGCTAAAGCTCCGCTTCCTTCCCTGTGCACGTGGTATAATGATTCGTAATAGGAGGTACGGCATGGACGAAAGAGAAAGAACGGGCGCGGAAAGACGGAGATCTGAAAGAGAAAGATCCCGCAGACAGCGCCCTGACAGATACGCCCACAGATCGCCAGGCGGCGGTTCAAGTCAAAGAAGACAAAAGCCGGGCAGACCGGAGCCGAACAGATCAGGATCGGGTAAGAGAAGCAGCAGAGCCAGGAGAAGACGACGCAACGCAGTGATACGATGGCTCATATTTATCATATTGATTTTAGCGGTGATCGGAGGAATTCTGGTCTGGAAGAGATATGGTGCATCAAATGAGAAAGCAAATCTTGAACAATATTATGGAATAGATCAGGAAGACGAGATTGCAGTTGTTGTCAATGAAGAAGTGGTCAGAGAAGACGACGAGGCGTCATCAGGTAATACAGAGCCGGCACCTGCACCCGGGAAAGTTTACGACGGACAGTATTATATTGAGTATTCTGTCGTACGAGAACGTATCAATAAGCGTTTTTATTGGGATCCGAATGAAAATATCCTGCTGTATACACTACCGGACGGCAATGTTTCGGCAGAGGTTGGAAGCAGCGAATATACAGATATAACAGAGAAAAAGAGCGTGGATTATACTATCCTGAAGACGGAGGGCAGAACTGCATATATCGCGCTGCCATTCATCCAGGAGTATACCAACATGGAGTATGAGGTGTATGATGATCCGGGGCCGAGCAGAGTTGTGATCACATCCGTCTGGGGTGAGATACAGACGGCGGAGATAAAAAGAGATACCCAGGTCCGCTATCAGGGAGGCGTGAAGAGTCCGATCCTTACGGAGATATCCGGTAATAGTAAAGTTGTTGTGCTGGAGGATGAAAACGACTGGATGAAAGTCGGCACAGAGGATGGATTTATCGGATATGTTAAGACAAATACGTTGAAGAATATTACTACCGAGACAAGATCGCGTGAATTTGAAGAACCGGTATATACAAATATTTCCAAAGATTATACGATCAATATGGCATGGCATAATGTTTCCAATAGCGATGCCAACAGCTATATCCTTGAGACAATAGCGGGAACGAAAGGGCTGACTACTATAGCTCCGACATGGTTCAGTCTTTCGGACACGGAAGGAAATGTATCTTCCCTTGCGGATCCGGATTATGTGAATTATGCGCATCAGTCTAATCTGGAAGTATGGGCTGTGCTAAGAGATTTCCATGGAGGAATCAATTCCTATGATGAGACGTATGAGGTGCTCAGTTATACTTCCAAACGAACGAAAATCATAAATCAGGTGATTGACGAAGCAATCCAAAACGGAATAGACGGAATTAATCTGGACTTTGAACTTGTGTCGGCGGAATGTGGAGAGCACTATATTCAATTTGTGCGGGAGCTGTCCGTTCGCTGCAGACAAAATGGACTGGTGTTCTCGGTGGATAATTATGTGCCGCAGCCATATAATGAACATTATGACATTAAAGAACAGGGCAATGTTGCCGATTATGTTGTGATCATGGGATATGACGAACATACGGACGGTTCGTATGAAGCCGGTTCGGTTGCATCTATCGGATATCTTGAAAATGGTATTACAGACGCTCTGAAATCCGTCTCAGCGGACAAACTGATTGCGGGAGTGCCATTCTTTACGAGGCTTTGGTTTGAAACCCCCAAAACACAGGAAGAGCTTTCTCAGGAGGCAGGAACCGAAGCTGCAAATTATCCGGACAAAGTAAGTTGTTCGGCATATAGTATGGATGAGGCGGCTCAGGTAGTGAAAGACGCCGGCGCGCAGGCACAATGGGATGAGGAAACCGGGCAGAATTATGCAGAATGGGAAGCTGACGGGGGCACTTATAAGATCTGGCTGGAAGACAATCGGTCTTTAGAAGAAAAACTGAAAGTGATTAAATCTAATAATCTGGCTGGGGTTGCTGAATGGAGCCTGGGCATGGAGAACTCAAGTGTATGGGATCTGATTCTGCAATATGTAAATTGATCATAATTCAATACCTGTAAAACTTCATATATCTCAGAAAGAAACATCTCCTTTTTGCATATACATTTTATATATGTAGAAAAGGGGATGTTTTTATGCGCAGAAAAATGAGTATAATAGTCTCAATCATGGTATTGTTGGCGATGATTGCGGCCTGCTGCAGCTTTGGGGAAATGCTGCAGACAAATATTGCGCAGAGCAGAGAGTCATCGGCTTCGGTTTCGGATGGTGGACGACTGGTAATTCTGGATCCCGGACATGGCGGTATTGATGCGGGAAAGATTGGAGTAAACAATGCAGAGGAAAAGGAAATAAATCTAAAGATATCTTTAAAAATAAAAACATTGCTTGAACGTGAAGGGATATCTGTGATGATGACGCGAACAGATGATGAAAGGTTGTCAGATACACACAGAAGTGATCTGGAAGAGCGGGTGCGTATCATGAATGAGGAAAAACCGAGGCTTGTCGTGAGTGTTCATCAGAACAGTTATCAGAGTCCGGAAGTTAAAGGACCACAGGTGTTTTACTATACGGGGTCCGTCGAAGGCAGAAAAGCTGCGGAAATCCTTCAGTCCGGGCTCAACGAGATTGATCCTTCATATTCGAGGACGGCAAAAGAGAATTCTTCTTATTATATATTAAAGAGAGCGGAGGTTCCGGTGGTTATTGTGGAATGTGGGTTTCTTAGCAATGCAGATGAGGCAGATAAGTTGATCAGCGATGAGTATCAAGAGGTAGTAGCCAAAGCCATTGCGGAAGGAATTACAGGATATGTAAATTAACGTTATGTTATGGCACGATGAAAGATTAAACGACTGTAGCGCGGCACACCAGACAAAGTGGTTTTTTTTTGATACGAATAATGGTATAATAGATTACATGGAGACATTAATCAGAAAAATAGATAAAAATCAAATAGATGAAGATATTATAGAGGAAGCGGGAAAACTTCTGCGTGAGGGCAGACTGGTGGCATTTCCGACAGAGACCGTGTATGGACTTGGCGCAGATGCGCTGAAAGAGGAGGCGGCTAAGAAAACTTACGCGGCGAAAGGAAGACCTTCTGATAATCCGCTTATCGTACACATAGCCGATTATGAAGATCTGAAAAGGATTGCGGTAAATATTCCGCCGGAGACAGATATGTTGGCAGCACATTTCTGGCCCGGACCTCTGACTATGATATTTGAGAAGAGCGATATTGTTCCTTATGGAACTACTGGAGGGCTTGATACGGTTGCGGTGAGAATGCCGTCTGATCCGGTGGCTCAGGCGTTGATCAGGGCAGCAGGAGGGTTCGTTTCAGCGCCCAGTGCGAATACATCGGGAAGACCAAGTCCTACGACAGCGCAGCATGTAGAGGAAGATTTGAGTGGTAAAATAGATATGATCCTGGATGGTGGCGCTGTAGATATTGGTTTAGAGTCAACAATACTGGATATGACAGTTATTCCCCCCATGATATTGAGACCTGGCGCGATTACAGCCGAGATGTTTGAAGAAGTCATAGGACCGGTAAATGTGGATGAGACACTGTTAAGTGATAAGAGTACACAGGCGCCGAAGGCTCCGGGGATGAAATACAGACATTATGCGCCGAAAGCAAAGCTGATGATCGTGGAAGGGGATCTCCGGGAAGAGATACTTGCAATACGCCAGCTGGCGTATGAGGCTGACAGAAAAGGTCACCCTGTCGGCGTGATTGCAACGAATGAGACTCTTCCGTTCTATAATTATGGAATTGTCAAAAATATTGGTACAAGAGAAAATGAAAAGACCATCGCCAGAAATCTATACAAAGTACTGCGGGAATTTGATGAGGAAAATATAGACACAATCTACAGCGAGTCTTTTGCAGTGCAGGGGATGGGAACGGCGATCATGAACCGATTGGAGAAAGCGGCCGGACATCTTATAATTCCGGCTAAAAATATCGTAAAGCTTCAGAAGTACAGGAGAATTACATTTGTAAGCGGTACGGATTCGGCCAGAGGGCCTATGGCGGCAGAACTTCTCAGACATTGCGACCTGGAACAGGAATATGTGATAAATTCAAGGGGCATAGTTGTACTTTTCCCTGAACCGGCCAATCAAAAGGCTGAAGCGATAATGAAAAGCGCGCAGATGACCCTGGAGAACCACAGTTCTCTTCAGTTTGACGGAGAGAATATTCAGGAAGATACTCTGATTCTTACTATTGATAAAAATCAGAAAGAAAAATTACTTGCGGAATACCCCCTTTTGGAAAATGTATATACTTTGAATGAGTTTATTGACGATGACACAGAGATCCCGGATCCGTATGGCAAACCATTGACTGCATACGGAGAATGTTATGAGGTGCTGGACAGGCTGATAAAAAAACTGGCAGATAAATTAAATTCATTAACGGAGGAAGAAAAATGGCAGGAAGAACAATGGTGATGGATCATCCGCTGATCGCACATAAGATCAGCTATATTCGTCAGGAAAGTGTAGGAACAAAAGAGTTTCGAGAGGTAATAGGGGAGATTGCTCAGCTTATGTGTTATGAGGCGACACGTGATCTCAAAACAAAGGACGTGCAGATCAAAACACCTATTGCGGAGATGACAGGGAAGGTCCTTGCCGGGAAAAAACTTGCGATTGTACCGATATTAAGAGCCGGCCTTGGCATGGTGGATGGAATGTTGTCTATGATCCCGGCTGCCAAAGTGGGGCATATCGGACTTTACAGGGATCCGGAAACACTGGAACCAGTAGAGTATTATTGCAAGCTTCCGGCTGATTGTGGAGAAAGAGAGGTATTTGTAGTAGATCCGATGCTCGCTACAGGCGGATCCAGTGTGGCAGCAATCCGTATGCTGAAAGAAAAAGGAGTGAAGAATATCCGTTTCCTCTGTATCATAGCAGCTCCTGAGGGACTGAAGCGTATGCGGGAGGAGCATCCGGATGTAGATATTTATATAGGCGCTTTGGACGAAAAACTTAATGATCACGGATATATTGTTCCAGGACTTGGAGATGCAGGCGACCGTATATTCGGTACAAAATAAAGATAATACGCAAGGCTGAAGCTTATAAAGGCGAATTGTAAAGGAGATATGAAGATGTCAGGAAAAAGAACGGATTATCTATCGTGGGATGAGTACTTTATGGGGGTTGCGATGTTGTCCGGTATGAGGTCAAAGGATCCGAATACTCAGGTTGGCTGCTGTATTGTAAGTCAGGATAATAAGATATTGTCCATGGGATACAATGGCTTCCCCATCGGCTGCTCGGATGATGAATTCCCCTGGGTGAGAGAGGGGGAAGATCCGTTGGAAACAAAATATGTATATTCCACCCATAGTGAGTTGAATGCAATATTGAATTATAATGGTGGAAGTCTTGCCGGTGCAAAATTATATGTCACTCTCTTCCCGTGTAACGAGTGCGCTAAAGCCATTATACAGTCGGGAATCAGAGAGGTGATTTATGATTGCGACAAATATGCTGAGACTGCAGGCGTGCAGGCTTCTAAACGTATGATGGACGCCGCGGGCGTGAGATATCATCAGTATCACCGGACAGACAGAAAGATTGAAATAAGTCTGTAATGTATGTGCTCCCCTGTGAGGGAGCATTTCTATGCGAAATAGAAATACCAAAGAATGAGGAGTATGTATCATGAGACGCATTTTGATGATGGTGTTGAGAAATTTGCTTATGGTTCCGGTTGGCTGGATCCGTTTGTGTTATAGAGCCTCACATGTTGATAAGTATAGTGAAGATAATATGTATTCATTTTTGAAATGGATTGATCTTCGGGCAAACAGAGGCGGAAATGTTCATATCGATGTGCATGGTGTGGAAAATCTTCCGGAGAAAAACGGTTTTATGTTTTTTCCGAATCATCAGGGGTTGTATGATGTCCTGGCTATAATTGAAGCGTCGCCAAGACCGTTCGCTGTTGTGGCAAAAAAGGAAATCGCGAATATTCCGTTTTTAAAACAGGTATTTGCCTGCATGAAAGCATATATGATTGACCGCGAGGACGTTCGACAGGCGATGCAGGTTATAATTAATGTTACAAAAGAGGTTAAAAAGGGAAGGAACTATCTGATTTTCGCTGAAGGAACACGCTCGAAAAACAGAAATCATGTCGGAACCTTTAAAGGAGGCAGCTTTAAATCGGCGACAAAAGCGCAGTGCCCTATTGTACCGGTCGCTTTGATTGATTCGTTTAAACCATTTGATACGAATACAATTAAACCGGTAACAGTACAGGTACATTTCCTGGAACCTATGTATTATGATGAATACAAAACTATGAAGACAACAGAGATTGCGGAGATCGTTCAGAATAGAATACAGAAAGTGATAGATGATAATATAGCTGCTGATTGATGGGAATATCAAATTTTTTTAAATTTCCGTTGACATCAGGGCGCACGTTTAGTATAATAAGTTTCGCACTATTGGTGCAGAACTGAATAATCTGCTGTGGTTAATAAGCTGCAGTCTCATTCAGAATCAGGAGAAATACTCAAGAGGCTGAAGAGGCGCCCCTGCTAAGGGTGTAGGTCGGGAAACCGGCGCGAGGGTTCAAATCCCTCTTTCTCCGTTCGATATTATTCGAAAAAACTACTGGAGAGTCCCAGTAGTTTTTGTATGTTCAAGGTAAACTTGTGGATAATATCGTGTAAAAATACCAGATATAGTGCTGAGATGACAACCGAGAAAAAAGTTGAAAAAACTTGTAAAAAATGGTTGACATTAGCAGAAACGGATGGTATTATATTTAAGCTGACTCGTGAGGGACAGCAAAAAACAAAGAAAAATAAAAAAGTTCTTGACAAAGCGGAACGGATTTGATAAAATATCAAAGCTGTCGCTCGAGAAAGAATGACAGGAACCTTGATAACTGAACAATAGACAACAACCCTTGAAAATTTCTTTGAAGAGATTTTTATGAACGGTTCATACGAACCAAACACAGTAAAAAAGGGAAGAATTAGCTAGTAGTTAGTTCTGAACT
>DWYB01000012.1 GCA_019118885.1 Candidatus Mediterraneibacter surreyensis
GCCAGAGAAGATTTTCCGGAGCCGGAGACGCCGGCAATCCCTACGATCTGGTTCAGGGGAACATCTACATTTATATTTTTCAGGTTGTGGACTTTTGCGCCGCGGATCCGAATGGCTTTAGGGACAGGGATATTTTGAAATTGTTTTTGGATGTTGGCCATGAAAGACTCCTTTTAACAAAATGCTACAATATCAACGAGAAACTGAGAATAGTATAGAATATCTCAGGAAAAATAACAAGATTGCTGCGGGGGGATTCTTGCTAAGAGATTTTCAGAAACTTTAGATGTCTGCCGATGCCTTTTAGAAGGATGCGTCAGAGTATATGAGAAAAATATTATCTGCTTTCAGGATAAAAAGAGAAAACTGAAAAATAAGAGCTGTCCTGGGAAACCTTATTTCGAAAGTAGAGATTACAGACCGGAATATGGGAGCAACAGGACAGCTTTTTGCTATTTATTTCTACAGGCAACGAGCCAAATGAACATGTTTGCATGTCCATTTGGCTGCTGCTGCAAGGGCCTTTGACCTAATTATGTTTTCTTTTCTTCAGGCATAAGAGGACTGCTGCCAGCGATAAGGAGAATAGAAGAACAGGAGAGATAAAATCTGTATTATCACCTGTAGCAACAGATTTCTTATCTGTTGATGTGCCATTTTCCTTATTGGAACTATTATCCACTGCTTTGCCGGATATAGATTTGGATGATTCTTTATCGGAAGTTTGGTTTTTTTCTACAGAAGTTCCGGTTTTATCGGTATCCGGATTTCCCGTAGAAGTTCCAGGTTGATTTGTATCGGAAGTTCCAGGATCCGCGTTTGGCTGGTCCGTATCGGGATTATCCGTTCCTGCGCCCGGCTGGTCCGTATCAGGATCATCGGGATCCGTGCCCGGCTGGTCCGTATCAGGATTATCAGGATCTGCGCCCGGCTGGTCCGTATCAGGATCATCGGGATCTGCGCCCGGCTGGTCCGTATCAGGATTATTGGGATCCGTGCCCGGTTGGTCCGTATCAGGATTATTGGGATCCGTGCCCGGTTGGTCCGTATCAGGATTATTGGGATCCGTGCCCGGCTGATCCGTATCAGGATTATTGGGATCCGTGCCCGGCTGGTCCGTATCAGGATTATCCGTTCCTGTGCCTGGCTGGTCTGTATCAGGGCCTGCTGGATTCTCTGCAGATATAGGTACTGTAAAGGCCAGCGTTTTAGAACCATATATAATACCGCTGACTTCTTCACTTACTGCAAGCTCTAAGCCGATTATTTTATTTCCTGCATTTTCCGGAATAGAGCAGTCGATCAGGAAGGTCTGGGTTTCATCAGGGCCGAGATCTCTGGCCAAAAAGCTTTGCACTTGGCCGCCGTTATTGATATCGCCGTTACACCAGGGATTCTCCAGGATCGTACACAGTTTTTGCGGCAGTCCGTCTAGGGTTTCTCTGATGGTAAAGTAAACATTTCCGGGCAATGCTTCAGAGGCGGTATTTTTGACTGTTACCTGTATCTGAAAAGCAGAGCCGGCCTCCAGTTTTTCAGGATCCACTTCCTGTCCGTCTGCCAGATAGGAAACATCAATAACAGCTTTTCCGGAAAATTCTGTTTCCGGATTTTGTTCCTGCCCGTCAAATACAAATTCCACATCTTTTACGATAGATTCAGAGTCTGTCTGAATATAAAGCTTTCCTTTCAGTCGTTTTTCTGTATCACAGCTGTATCTTACAGTAAGTGAACTGTCTTTAAAACTGCTGTATCCCTCATAATCTGCGGCGATCATTCGGACATAATCTCCATCTGTGCTGTAGACGGAATTTACGAAGTCAGTATCAGCGTTTCCGGCAGTACTGGATGTGGATATTCCGTTTTCTGACAGATTGAAAATATCAAGCTGTATTCCACGGATATGATCTATTCCTTCGGTCAGTTCTCCAAGGGAGATCTTCTGAACTAATTGACTTTCATCTGCTCCTGAGCCGGCATTGCTCAGACTAAGGGCATTTATAGCATAATTAATGTCGCTTCTGGTCAGAAAACTTAATAAATATGCTGCGTCTTCCTGATCCACGGTATCATCTCCTGTGAAGTTCCCAGCGGTTTTATCAAGGGCAGACAGAGAGGAAGGATCACTATCTATAATTTTATAGCTGTCGAACAGGTTTACTTCTGCGTCCTGATTCGTATCTCCGGGCACAAGAACCTGTATGGTTTCTCCGGTAGTGCGGTCTTTGATCACAGCTCCGTTAGGAATAGGGTCTCCCTCTTTCAGAGGAGCGCCGTCACTTGTTATGTCCATATCCAGAAGATCCAGAAGTTCCAGATATTCTTTAGCAAGGACTGCGCCGGGTCCTGCAAGAACATAGCCCATATCGATCATATCTTCCACATCGCCTACGATATGCTCCTGCCCCGGAAACATTTCCTGCACCGTGAATTTTTTCCGGGTGATAGCGCCGCTTTCGTCCTGTACAACAAGATATGCTTCTCCTGTATTCAACGCTTCTACAGAGATTTCTGCATTTCCCTGAAATACAAGACGGCCTTCACTGTCTATGGAAGCGCCTTCAGAACTGATGCTGATCACATTGGAACTGCCGTCTTCTGCCTCCACCCAGGCTACACACTCTGTATTGTCATCTTTGGCCCAGATTTCCAGATGATCTTTCATGGACTTAAATAAAGTAGAACCTGTGGAAAAACCTGAATAGGAATCTTTCAGGAAATACTGCAGTACATGTTTTTTGGCAGTATCATAGCCCAGTCCCAAAGCTTCGTTTACCGCTTTATCTATAATAGATACTCCGCCATGCTCTTCCACATCAAACACCACAGGGATTTCTGCGGTACTGCCTTCCAGGGTAGACACCATGGTTTCATCAACGGAATACCGGATGTCGATCATAGATAAAAAGGTAAATAAGGTACTTACCGCAAAGCCCGGTGTGGTTTTTGCAATACCGAATACTTTGAGGAGAGTGTTAGCATCTTTTATGTTCTGTTTTAAGCGTTCAAGAGGAGAGCGCCAAAGTACGTCTGTCTTTACCAGAACGCACAGTTTTTCTCCCGGCTCGAAAACGTCTTTTTCTATAATACCGTCCTCTCCCAGTTTTTGCGGATCGTCAAGTTTTGAGAAATCCGGCGGCGTTTCTTCATCACTTCCCAGCCATACATACTCTTTTACCTGATACTGAGTGACGCTCTTTACCTGATGTTTTACATTATAAATAGGATGGTCGGAAACATTTTCAAGTTCAAAGAGCATGGTATAAGGTTTTCCGTAATAGGCCGCATCGGACAGATGCACGGTCAGCTGCATATCGGAGCCTGCATATACATGAAGAGGTTCGGCGGTCTGGAAGATATACTGGAAAGAATCGCCCAGGGAAAAATTGCCGGTCAAAGCTGCGGATATATTATAATCGCCTTTTTCGTCGCCCCGGATGTACCAGTCTACCGTTTTGCTGTCGCCACCGGTGTTAATGGTTCCCAGGGAAACCGTTGCCTCCTGCTGGCCTTCGGTCATATCTGCCAGGGAGAGACCGGAGGGAAGGCCAAGGGCTGCTTCACAGTTTAGCAGCTGATCGGTCATGGAAGTATTGACGACAAGAAGCTGGGCGTGGAACATCTCCTTCTGCCATTTGGCGGAACCTTTGATGACCAGGTACATATATTCATTGACCATGCAGACCTGGAAGGTACTGCCGTCGCTGCCGGTGATATGGTAGGTCTGATTCTGGCTGTGGTCACCTTCGTCATCACCACTGTCTTCGCCGGGAACGTCTTCATCTTGCTCCTCATCTTTCTCTGTTTTTACAGTATCTCCATTCTGGTTTTTAAAAATAAAGAAAGGAAGCTCATACTGTTCGATCCCGTCTTTGAATGTTACGGTAACTTTATATTTCCAAATTTGCTGGTTACCGGGGGCACTGGTATCAATGCCTGCTTCTTCAATCTCCTCCTGGGTCATTTCTGTAACGGAAAGCTGTCCATTGACAACGGATTTTTCGCTGATCCCGATTTGGGGGAGCGTCAGTGTTCCGCTGGTCAGTTCATACTGAAAGCCTCTGGGCTGATAGCCTCCTTTTTCAACCTGTATTGTGTAGGTGCCGTGGGGAACAAAGACTTTTGCCCGACCAAGTTCTTCTGTTACGGTTTGCCAGGAGCCCTCTGGGCCTGTGACAGTGATCACTGCGCCGGAGATTTTGGTATCTGGATTTAATGCGTCTACTACTATAAATTCAGCCAGAGAGTAGTCCGGATGAGATTCAAAATCTGGCTGAAGAACAGGAATGGTCTCCTCTTCTGAGTCATTACATCTGGAGCAGATCCGGTGCTGCTTTCCTTCTGTATAATATGTAGCAGGTGAGTCGGTGATCCATTCTCCATAGTCATGTCCAAGTGGCGCAGTATCCCGGGTCTGGGTGTCTCCGCATACACATTTCCGCTCTTCCGTACCTGTAGTGGTGCAGCCGGCCTCTTTCGCTGTCTGCCATTCTCCATAGGTATGAGGCAGCTTGTCCATTTTTTCTATATCAGTCCGTTCATCACAGCGGCTACAGTGTCTGGAACGCTCACCTTCTTCCGTACAGGTGGCCTCTTTGTCTATGGTCCATTTTTCGCTGAAATCATGCCCCAGAGGATCGATTGGACGGGTTTCCTCATAGCCGCAGGAACAGGTCCGGACTTCTGTACCGGGTTCGGTACAGGTAGGCTCTTCTGTGACCTGCCATGGACCGAAGTCATGTTCATGTTCTCCGGTAAGGACAAAATTCATGCCGGATTCCTCTGCATAACGGTGGGCGGCGGAGCCTTTCTCGCAGATAATGGTGATATTCTGATCAAAAGCGCCGGATTCAATGCTGGTTACGCTGGAAGGAATGGTGATCTCTTTTAAAGAAGGACAGGATTGAAAAGCGGCAAATCCGATACTGGTCAGTGTTGAAGGCAGGATAACTTCTGACAGATCATTACACCAATGAAAAGCTGATTTATCAATAGTGATTACACCTTCCGGAATGATTATGCTCTTTAGTGAAGAATCTTCAAAAGCATATCGCTCTATGGCTGTTACTGTCTCTGGAATAGTAATTTCTTGTAATCCTGTGCTCGCAAATAAAAATTCATTGATTTTTTCAATTCCTTCTGCAAAATGTACGGTTTTTAAGGAATTACATCCGTGAAAGGGAGAAGAAAATCCGTAGCCTCCACCTTCATATTCTTCATAGTTACCTACTTCTTTCATATTTTTTGGAATATACACTTCAGAGAGATTTTCACACCCCCCAAAGGCGGATCCTCCTAATACTTTCAAACTATCGGGTAGTTCAATACTTGTGAGCCCTTTGCACTGATAAAAGGCGGCATAACCGATCTCTGTTATGGAGTCTGGAAGATTGACCTTTTTTAGTCCGTTCAGTTCTGAAAAGGCATGATCACCTATTATTTTTGCTGATTCTGGTAAAACAATTTCTTCAACTGATGATGCGCCGCTGAAAAAATTCAGTGAGAAATTGAGTTCCTGTGTCCCATCTGCAAAGATTATTTTTTTCAAATTCGGACACTGGTCAAATGCAAAAGCCTCCGCTATTTGAAGATTGTTTGGCAGGGTAACTTCTTCCAGACGAGGGCAGTCCCTGAAGGTATAACTCCGGATTTCTGTTACTGAATTCGGGATAACTATGGAGACTACCGTCTGATTGCCCTGGAATGCAGTATATGATAGTGAAGTAACGCTATCAGGAATCGTCACACGTTCCTCTAAACCACGATATTTAACAAGTACCCCATCCACAATCAGGAAATCTTCCTGAACAGGATCTTCTTCTTCCCCTTCAGCAGCCGGCTCCGGTTCGGAAACGCCGCTTTCGTCAGATGCAGTTTCTTCTGCTGGCGATGTGTCTGTGATGTCTGTATCTGTGGGTTGCGTCTCCAGGGCTTCTGTCCCCGGGATTTCTGTCTCCGCAACAGAGACCTCCGGCTGCACAGACGTATCTGCACTGTTTCCCTGAGCACTTGTAAGCTGAACAGATGAAAAAGTCAGCACAAATGAGAGAAACAGCGCCAGTATTCTCTTCTTCATAGAATTCCCCCCTAAATGTATAATAATAAATTCATTATACAATGAAAGAGGAAATAGTAATCAGCAGAATATTACAAATAAAAGCTTCCTTTTGCCAGTTTGTGAAAAGAGAAGCAAGACTAAAAAATAAAAGAAATTTTTATTTTGAAAAATATTGAAAAAAATTTCCAACTGTGATACGCTATGATCAGAACACAACAGCAGGAGGTGAAAACATGGAACAGAATCATTTCATGCAGAGTATTGAGGAAACCTACCATTCCCTTACAAAGGTGGAAAAGAAGGTGGCGGATTATGTTCTCCAGAATCCCCGCCAGGTATTGTTTATGTCCATTACAGATCTGGCAGATGCCTGTCAGGTAGGGGAGACCAGTGTATACCG
Organism: Candidatus Mediterraneibacter surreyensis; assembly: GCA_019118885.1. GTDB lineage: Bacteria > Bacillota > Clostridia > Lachnospirales > Lachnospiraceae > Mediterraneibacter > Mediterraneibacter surreyensis. The sequence goes on from DWYB01000012.1 coordinate 6,459, forward strand.
GTTCTGCAGGACCATGAACCTTCAGGG
>DWYB01000013.1 GCA_019118885.1 Candidatus Mediterraneibacter surreyensis
AGGGCAGAAACAGAGAGTGGCGGCTGCAAGGGCGCTGATCACCGATCCGCGGATCATTCTTGCCGATGAGCCGACAGGGGCTCTTGATTCCCGGTCAACGGACGAACTTCTGGCACTCTTTGCAAAGATCAACCAGAAAGGCCAGACGATCCTTATGGTGACCCACTCGGTCAAGGCTGCCAGCAAAGCGGGACGGGTTCTCTTTATCCGTGACGGAGAAGTGTACCATCAGGTCTACAGGGGAAATATGTCGGATGAACAGCTCTATCAGAAGATATCTGACACGCTTACAATACTGGCGACAGGTGGTGACAGACGATGAAGGGCGGATTCTATATCAGACTGGCAAAAGACGGGATCATGAAGAACAGAAAGCTTTACTTCCCGTATATCCTCACCTGTATCTGCATGATCATGATGTTCTATATCATTTACTATCTCGGGTTTTCCGCTGACTTTACATCGGTGCGGGGAGGAGATATGCTCCAGTCATTTCTTATGCTGGGTGTGTTTGTTATTGCAATTTTTTCGCTGATCTTTCTTTATTATACGAATTCGTTTTTGATCCGCAGACGGAAGAAAGAGTTCGGCCTTTACAATATTCTCGGGATGGGAAAGAGAAATCTTGTCAAGATCCTTGTGTGGGAGAATGTGCTGACAGCAGCGCTTTCCATCGTGTCCGGCCTCCTTTTGGGGATTGTTTTTTCCAAGCTGGCGGAGCTTGCCGCACTTCGTATTCTGGGCGGAAAGACGGGATTTGCGATCCGGGTAGAGATGAAACCGATCATAGTGACAGCAGTTCTTTTCCTGGGGATTTTTCTCCTTATTATGCTGCGGATGATATTTTACATTTTCCGGCTTCGTCCGGTAGAGATGTTAAAGAGTGAAAACGTTGGTGAAAAACCGCCGAAAGCGAACTGGATTCTGGCGCTTATAGGAGTGGCGCTGCTTGCCGGAGCGTATTATCTGGCGGTGGCGGTCATCGATCCCCTGTCAGCGATGCTCATGTTCTTTATCGCAGTGGTCATGGTGATCATCGCCACATATCTGCTCTTTATATCAGGATCTGTAGCGCTTTGCAAACTGCTCCAGAAGAATAACAAATATTACTATAAAACAAAACATTTTGTCTCCCTTTCATCGATGATCTATCGTATGAAAAGGAATGGAGCAGGTCTTGCGTCAATCTGTATTCTCTCCACTATGGTGCTTGTTACGCTGTCGTCTACAGTGTGTCTGTATGCGCAGACTGAGGACGGGATCCAGAAGAGATATCCGCATGATATTACGATGGAGTTTACTTCGGATGATTACAGCGAGACAGAGCCATATAAAGAGATTGTTTCTGAAGTGCTTTCCGAATACGGGGAGAAAGCAGAAAAAGTGGAGGATTTCCATCTTTACAGCACGGCGGGATTTCAGTATGGTGATGAGTTCAGGCTGAGCATGGCAGATTATTCTGATACGGGCACTGGTGATATAGAATCAATCAGGAGTGTCTATATGATCAGCCTTGAAGATTATAACCGTCTTACAGGTGAAAGCCGGGAAATGGCGGACGATGAACTCCTTCTGTATCCGTTTAAGGCTGACTACGATTATGATAGGATATCAATCGCAGGATTCGGTACATGGAATGTAGAACTGCTGGAGCAGCAGCCTTTCCCTGTGGGAAGGGCACAGGCCAATGCCGAGGGTTCATATTTTATTGTGGTGAAAGATTTATCAGTGATACAGCAGATCGAGGAGTACAGAAATTCGCTTGCTCAAGAGGATGACAGTCTGATAGTCACCTACATTGAAGAAAGTTACGGCTTTGATCTGGCCTGTGATGATGAGAAACAGACGGAAATCTATAACACGATCCTGGAGCGGATCGGAGCGCTGACCAGTCAGGAGAATGGTGTGGACTATCCGCATTATTTTATCGACTCTAAGGCAGGCGGAAGGATAGATTATATCGCGATCAACGGCGGGCTTTTCTTCCTGGGCGTACTTCTTGGCGCAGTATTCCTTTTCGGTACAGTGCTGATCATGTATTATAAGCAGATCTCGGAGGGATACGAGGATCAGGATCGTTTCAATATCCTGATGAAAGTGGGAATGACCCGGAAGGAAGTGAAGCAGAGCATCAATTCGCAGGTGCTGACGGTATTCTTCCTGCCGCTGATCACCGCGGGGATCCATCTTGCTTTTGCATACCCGTTGATTTCCAAAATCCTGCTCCTTATGTCGGCGACGGAGGAGAGCCTTCTGATTCTTGTGACGGTATGCTGCTATCTTGTGTTTGCCCTGTTCTACGTGATTGTTTATATTATTACGTCAAAAGGATACTATACAATTGTCAGTGGAAAAGAAAAAAGATAGAAAAATTCATAAAAATACCTCAAAAATACTGTTCAATTTGTGCATTGTGATGATATAATCTAATTATGAATAAAAGACCAGGAGCCCCGGTAGAAGCCGTGGGATCCCGGTACGTTAAATACAGCGCTCGTGCGGCGCTTTGCAGGGAGGAGTGACGGATATGATGCAGCATACGATCATCACGATTGGCAGACAGTTCGGAAGCGGAGGACACGAGATTGGAAATAAACTGGCGGAAAGACTTGATATTCCGCTTTACGATCACAACCTGATCCGCATGGCGGCACAGGAACTGCGCATAAGCAACGAAGATGCGACAAAGGTCGACGAGATGATTCTCGGACGATTTCTGTCAGCCTATGCGTCAAGCAGTCTGGAGTACAGGGTGTTTATGAACAGCGATGAAGCAGGAAAGACGCTGACAGACAGGGTGTACGAGAGACAGTCGGCGATCATACGCAAGCTGGCGGATGAGGGGCCGGGAATCTTCGTAGGAAGATGCGCAGACTATGTTCTTGGAGATTATACAAACTGTATCAATACATTTATTTATGCATATAAAGAGGATCGGATCCGACGGATCATGAAGCTCTATAAGCTGGATGAAAAGCAGGCGGCTGATAAGATCAGAAAAACGGACCGTGACAGGAAAAACTATTATGAGGCTCGCACAAAAAGACAGTGGGGCGGCATAGACGCTAACAGTATGATGTTTAATGCAAGCCTGCTGGGAATCGACGGAGTGGTGGATGCACTGGAGGCAATCTACCGGAAGTGGGAGATACGTGAGTGACGGATGCAGAGCAGAAAAGGAGAGATGGGAAAATGTACCTGTAAGGTTTCCCGTCTCTCCTTTTTCTTGCGTTTGCAGCTCAGCTCATCTGATTGCCAGTCGCCAGATTTTTATGCAAGCATAAATCTGTCTCCTGACAACAGATGGCTGAACTGTTGGCTTAAAAACCGAGTGTACTCGATTTTTTTGTTGATTACTGTCGCATACCTGTGGTATAATCAGGTGATATTTATAGTAAAGTATGGAATGGAAGGGAATGGATATGAGCTTTATATCGTATTTAATCAACGGATTAAGTCTGGGAAGTGTCTATGCGATCATCGCTCTTGGCTATACCATGGTATATGGTATTGCAAAAATGCTGAACTTCGCCCATGGCGATGTTATCATGATTGGAGCATATATGGCACTGCTTTCCATGACTCAGGCAGGTTTGTCTCCGGCTATCGCGGTGCTGATCGCTATTGTTGTCTGTACCGTACTCGGAGTTGTGATCGAGAGGATCGCATACAAACCATTGAGAAACGCAGCGTCATCGCTGTCAGTTCTGATCACTGCGATCGGCGTCAGCTACTTACTGCAGAATATCGCGCTGCTTGCATTTGGTTCCAATGCCAAAACTTTCCCGTCAGTTATCAAGTGGAGCGGGGTTACCCTGGCAGGCGGCCGGCTCAGCATCTCGGGAGTTACGATCGTTACGATCGCAGTCTGCATCGTCATCATGATCGTGCTTGTCGCATTTGTACAGAAAACGAAACCCGGTCAGGCGATGCGCGCTGTATCTGAGGATAAAGGCGCAGCGCAGCTTATGGGGATTAACGTAAATGGAACGATTGCTCTGACATTTGCTATCGGTTCTGCTCTTGCAGCAATCGCAGGCGTTTTGTATTGTTCGGCATATCCGAGCGTAACGCCATATACCGGAGCAATGCCGGGTATCAAAGCCTTTGTGGCAGCTGTATTCGGTGGTATCGGCTCTATTCCGGGCGCGTTTATTGGCGGACTTGTCCTCGGAATCATTGAGATTTTTGGCAGAGCGTATATTACATCACAGCTGGCGGATGCATTGGTGTTTGCGGTGCTCATCGTTGTACTTCTGGTGAAACCTACAGGACTTTTAGGCAAGAAGATTCAGGAGAAAGTGTAGGTGGACGGCATGTTGAAGAAAATGAATAAAAATACAAAAAGCAACCTTATCACATATGGTATAGTAATCGTGGCATTTATCATCATGCAGACACTGATTGCTACGGGAAGTATTTCTAGTCTGCTGGAAGGTATTATGGTGCCGATCTGTATTTATGTGATCATGGCGGTTTCTCTTAATCTTGTAGTAGGCATCCTCGGTGAGCTGAGTTTGGGGCATGCAGGATTTATGTGTGTAGGTGCGTTTTCAAGTGCATTTTTCTCAAAATGTATGAGAGATGTGATCGAGAATGGTGCGCTGCGCTTTTTCCTCGCGATGCTGATCGGCATTGCTGTTGCAGCGGTTTTCGGTATTATTATCGGCGTGCCTGTACTTCGATTAAAAGGAGATTATCTCGCCATCGTTACGTTGGCATTCGGAGAGATCATCAAGAACCTGGTTAACGTTCTGTTTATCGGAAAAGATTCTAATGGTTTCCATTTCTCCACAAAGGACGTGATGGGATTGAACATGGATCCGGACGGAACGGTTATTGTAAACGGACCTCAGGGAATCACGGGTACTCCGCAGGATTCTACATTTCTGATCGGATTTATTATGATTCTGATCACGCTGTTTATCGTGCTTAACCTGATCAATTCCAGAGACGGACGCGCAATCATGGCGATCCGTGATAACCGGATAGCGGCTGAATCTGTAGGAATCAATATTACAAAATACAAATTGATGGCGTTTACTGTTTCGGCAGCGCTGGCCGGAGGAGCAGGTGTGCTTTATGCGCATAACCTGTCTACACTGACGGCGAATACGAACAATTTTGGCTATAACCAGTCCATCATGATCCTTGTGTTTGTTGTGCTGGGCGGTATCGGAAATATCAGAGGATCGATCATAGCGGCCGTGATCCTGACACTGCTTCCGGAGCTTTTAAGAGGCCTGCAGGATTATCGTATGCTGATCTACGCGATTGTACTGATTGCCATGATGCTTTTTAACTGGGCGCCTAAAGCAATCGAGTGGAGAGAAAAACATCTCTCTTTCCTCAGAAAGAAAAAGGAGGCTGTGAAATAATGGCATTACTGGAAGTAAAAAACCTGGGCATTTCATTCGGCGGCCTCCGTGCGGTGAATGCGTTTGATATATCAATTGAAAAAGAAGAACTTTATGGACTGATCGGTCCGAATGGAGCGGGAAAGACAACTGTCTTTAACCTTCTGACAGGCGTGTATAAGCCGGATGCGGGGAAGGTGATCCTGGACGGGAAAGATATTACAGGAAAAAAGACGATTGATATCAGTAAAGCTGGTATCGCAAGAACGTTCCAGAATATCCGTCTTTTTAAAGACCTGAGTGTTTTGGACAATGTAAAAGTGGGGCTCCACAATAAACACCATTATTCTACGATTGAGGGAATCCTTAGGCTTCCGGGGTATAGAAAAGTAGAAAAAGAAATGGATGAGCAGGCTATGGATCTGCTGAAAGTGTTCGACCTGGATGAAGCTGCACATAGAAAGGCATCCAATCTTCCTTACGGTCAGCAGAGAAGACTGGAGATCGCAAGGGCGCTGGCAACGGAGCCGAAGCTTCTGCTTCTGGATGAACCGGCTGCCGGAATGAATCCGAACGAGACCGGGGAGCTGATGGACATGATCCGTTTTGTGCGTGAGAAATTCCACATGACGATCCTTCTGATCGAACATGATATGAAACTGGTAAGCGGAATCTGCGAGAAGCTTACTGTGCTGAATTTTGGTGAAGTGCTCTGTCAGGGAAGTACATCGGATGTACTGAACGATCCGCAGGTCATCACAGCGTATCTTGGAGAATAGGAGGAAACTGGTTATGGCAATGCTTGAAGTCAAAGATCTGGAAGTATATTATGGCGTCATCCAGGCAATCAAAGGCATTTCATTTGAGGTAAATAAAGGTGAGGTTATCGCATTGATCGGCGCCAACGGTGCGGGAAAAACAACAACTCTGCATACGATCACAGGACTGCTCTCACCTAAAAACGGACATGTGATCTTCGAGGGTAAAGATATCACAAAGGTGCCAGCTCACAAGATCGTATCTATGGGTATGGCACATGTCCCGGAAGGGCGGCGTGTGTTCGCAGAGCTGAGTGTGTACGAGAATCTGAAAATGGGTGCTTACACACGAAAAGACAAAAATGAGATTGAAGAAAGTCTGGCGAATGTATATAAACGTTTCCCGCGTCTGGAAGAGAGAAAGAACCAGATGGCAGGAACGCTCAGCGGAGGCGAGCAGCAGATGCTCGCTATGGGGCGCGCGCTTATGTCAAAGCCGAAGATCATTCTGATGGATGAGCCTTCTATGGGGCTTTCTCCGATTCTGGTAAATGAGATATTCGATATTATCCGTGCGGTAAGTGAGAGCGGAACTACAGTTCTCCTTGTGGAGCAGAATGCGAAAAAAGCCCTTGCGATCGCAGACAGGGCCTATGTGCTTGAGACAGGAAAGATCGTACTTGAGGGAAATGCAAAAAACCTTCTGGAAGACGATTCGATAAAGAAAGCTTATCTGGGCGAGTAACATTGAGATATATGAGTATTTATGACTAGAGGAGGTGCATCTTTATGAGAAATATTGTTATTACGATCTCGAGACAATACGGAAGCGGTGGAAAGACGATCGGTGCTATGCTTGCAAAAGATCTGGGGATTAACTGCTACAGTCGTGAGATCCTGCGGATGGCATCAGAGGACAGTGGCATTAATGAGCGTCTCTTCGGCATGTCAGATGAGAAGATCCGTCATGCGGGCTGGTTTCGTATCCTGAACCGCCCTTACGAGGGAGAACTTCTTCCGCCGGAGGACAAAGGATTTACGTCGGACGATAATCTGTTTAACTATCAGGCCAAGATAATCAAAGATCTGGCCGCTAAAGAATCCTGCGTTATCATCGGAAGATGTGCTGATTATGTGCTTCAGGACTATCCGAATGTGATGAGCGTATTCATTCATGCAGATAAAAAGTTCTGTCTGGACAGAGCTATGGAACGTCACAGTATGACAGAGAAAGAAATGCAGAAGTTTATCGAGAAGACAGATGCATACAGAGGAGATTTCTACCGCTATCACACAGGCCATGAGTGGGCGGATGCAAGAAACTATGATCTGTGTCTGGACAGCGGAAAACTCGGATTTGAGAAGTGCGTGGAGGAAATTAAGGCGTATAAGAAGATCCGGTTTGGAGAGTAGGATTTGTGTCTGCCAGAGAGACTGCAGTGAATATAACGTACGAAGATCAATCGGATACAGCGGGATGACTCTTGCATCCGGAACAGACGGGGACGGGATGCTCCTACACAGTCACCGGAAGCATCCCATCCTCGCCCATTCCGTAAGATTCAGCAAAAGGGCTGCATCCGACTGATCTTCTACGTTCATCCTGTCGGCAGTGTCTCCCTGACAATCACGAAATTTACTGAAAACTGGTTGAAAAGATGAACTTTTCCGACTAAGACCTGGTTTCTATCTTCTTTTTCTGCGTCCGCCATTCAACTCATATATTTTCACTCAGCGGCATCTGTTCAATAAACATGAATTCCCAATTTTGTGTAAAATTACTTGAATTATCAGCCATATATTTCTAAGATGAGGTTATGACACTGTGTTCAGTGAAAAACAGGAAATGAGGGCGGAAAAATGGGAAAGAAGGGAACGATTAGGAAGATTCTGTACATAGCGGCGGGCTGTCTGGCGGCGATTGTGCTCGTGTATCTGGGAATTGCTTTCTATTTCAGAAACCACTATCTTTTTAATACGGAGATAAACGGGCATGACGTTTCCGGAAAGACAGTGAAGCAGGTAGAAAAACTGCTGCAAAACGATGTCGCGCAGTTTGAATTGGAACTGGAGGAGATTAACGGAAACAGAGAAAATATTGTCGGAACGGATATCGGGCTGGAATATGAAAGTGCGTCGGATCTGGGGAAAATACTGAACGGGCAGAGGAGTTTTTTATGGCCCGGGGCTTTTCTCGGGGATCATGAGGATGAGGCCAAGATAGAGGTGTCTTATGATGCAGATAAGCTGACGGAGAAGATTGATTCACTTCAGGCGGTTACAGGCGAGCAGACCCCGGCTGTTTCGGCGTATCCGAAGTTTGACGGGAAGGAGTATGTGATCGAGCCGGAACAGTATGGCACGGCTGTACAGAGAGAGATCCTGGAAGAGAAGATTGCGTCAGCGATTGAAAACCTTCAGGATTCACTTGATCTTGAGACGGAGAAATGTTATGCGGAACCGCCGTATACGTCCGCATCTGCTGAGGTGCAGGCTGCATGTGATCAGATGAACCGGTACTGTAAGGCGAAGATTGTCTATCCGATGACAGAGGATGTGGTGGTGGATGCTTCGGTCATTTCAGGATGGCTTTCTGTGGATGACAAGATGCAGGTTACGATCAGCGAGGATGCTGTCAGGCAGTGGCTGGAAGCGTTTGGAGACAAATATGATACAGTAGGAACGGAGAGAACTTTTACAACGCCTGCGGGAAAATCGGCAAAAGTAAATGGCGGAACATACGGGTGGTCGATCAATGAGATCTCGGAGTATGATGTAATCGTGGATGCAATCAAAAACGGGAAGACTCTGGAAAGAGAGCCGGAATATTATATAGGGGGAACGGCGGCGGCACATGCCATGCCGGACTGGGGAGATACTTACGTCGATGTGGATCTGAGCGAGCAGCATATGTGGTATGTCGTTGATGGAGATATCGCATTGGAGACAGACGTGGTGACCGGAGAGCCGATCCCGGAGAAAATCACACCGGAAGGCACTTATTCGATACTGGAGAAGGGGAGAAACGAGGTGCTGACCGGAGCGACGAATCCTGCTACGGGACAGCCGTCGTACCGGACGCCGGTGAGCTACTGGATGAGAGTGACGTGGAGCGGAATTGGTTTTCATGACGCCACATGGCAGTCGGCATTTGGCGGCAGCCTGAACCAGACGCCGGGAATCGGTTCTCACGGATGTATCAATATGCCTCTTGACCAGGCGGCGGCCCTGTATGATATGCTGGAAGTGGGAACGCCGGTTGTGATCCACTATTAATATAATGCCGGAGACAAAAGGACTAAAAAGGCGGAGTGAAATTCACTCCGCCTTTTGGTATGCCATACGTTCGCTGCCGTCATCCGTATAGATGATGCCACAGTATGTAAAACCGTTTTTATCGAGAAGGTGCTGCATGATCCGGTTATCCCGATGTGTATCGATTTTCAGATTACCGCACTGTTCAAATGCCCAGTTGAGACAAAAAGAAGCGGCTCCTTTTACTGTACCGTCTGAAGTAATCCGGTGGACGACGCCATAGGGGCGCTCATTCAGCCATTCTCCGCTGTAGATTCTCCGGTATGTATCATCAGGTCCTTTTTTATAATAAAAAGTAGCGATGATTTGTCCGTGCTCTTCGCAGACATAGGAACATCCCGTTTCAATATCCTCTGCAATGAGAGTCTTTTTAGGATAAGCCTGGCCCCATTGGGAGGGATTGCCGTGGCCTGCCATAAAAAGACGGGCATTCTCATACATTTTTACGAGTATCTCCAGTTCATCTGGATGGGATTTTCGGATTTTCATACTGATTTTACTGCCTTTCTGATTGAATAAAAATTGATATCACCGCAAAAGGCATGGCGAAAGACTTCAAGATCTTATAAGTACCATCCCCTCCGATGTATTATAACAGAATGTGAAAATAGTATCAATCCACTAATAAAGGTGTTAGGATAGATATATAAGTACAATATGTTGATAAAATCCCATTTTTTGTATAAAATTGGATACATGGGCAAAAACGATAACTATTATCATAATAAAGCTTGCATTTTTACATCCGTGATGATATACTAGCGCATGTCAATAAGAGAATTAAAGATTTCAGAGGAGGTTTTCAGAAAATGGCAAAAGCTAATTTTGACCAGTGGGAAGGTTTTGGCGGACATCTCTGGAAAGAGGAAGTAAATGTGCGTGATTTCATTCAGCACAACTATACTCAGTATGACGGAGACGAGTCTTTCCTTGCGGGTCCCACAGAGGCGACAAATAAACTTTGGGGAGAGCTCTCCAAGCTTCAGAAAGAGGAGCGTGCAAAAGGCGGCGTTCTTGATATGGAGACAGAAGTAGTTTCCGGGCTGACAGCATACGGACCGGGATACATCAATGAAGACATGAAAGATCTGGAGCAGGTAGTAGGACTTCAGACAGACAAACCGCTGAAACGTGCATTCATGCCATATGGCGGAATCAAGATGGCGGAGCAGGCTTGTACAACTTACGGATATACTCCGAGTGAAAAACTGCATGAAATCTTTACAAAATATCATAAAACACACAATCAGGCAGTGTTTGATATCTATACTCCTGAGATGAAAAAAGCGCGTCACAATAAGATCATTACAGGACTTCCGGATACATACGGAAGAGGACGTATCGTAGGCGACTACCGCCGTGTGGCTCTCTACGGTATCGATTACCTGATTGAGAGGAAACAGTCTGACTTTGTTGAGTATGAAAGACACGGAATGAAGGGAACGGATTTCCGTCTCCGCGAAGAGATCGCTGATCAGATCCGCGCGCTCAATGGAATGAAGGAAATGGCTGAGTCCTATGGATATGATATTTCCAAGCCGGCGACAAACGCCAAAGAGGCTGTTCAGTGGCTGTACTTCGGATATCTTGCGGCGATCAAGACACAGAACGGAGCTGCAATGAGTGTGGGACGTATTTCTACATTCCTTGATATCTATATCCAGAG
>DWYB01000014.1 GCA_019118885.1 Candidatus Mediterraneibacter surreyensis
AAAGAGGTTACTGTCGCCGGACGTGTGATGCAAAAGCGTGTCATGGGAAAAGCGTCTTTTTGTAATGTCCAGGATCTTCAGGGCTCGATTCAGTCATATGTGGCCAGAGACAGCATCGGCGAAGAGTCCTATAAGGATTTCAAAAAGATGGATATCGGCGATATCGTCGGCATCCGGGGTGAAGTATTTAAGACCAAGACAGGAGAAATCTCCATCCATGCCGCCGAAGTGACGCTGCTGTCCAAAAGCCTGCAGATCCTTCCGGAAAAGTATCACGGTCTGACCAATACGGATCTGCGCTACCGTCAGAGATATGTGGATCTGATCATGAATCCGGAGGTAAAGGATACCTTTATCAAACGGTCCAAAATCATCAGCGCCATCCGGAAATACCTGGACGGCCAGGGCTTTATGGAAGTGGAAACTCCCATGCTGGTGGCCAATGCCGGCGGTGCGGCAGCACGCCCCTTCGAGACGCATTTCAATGCGCTGGATGAGGATCTGAAACTGCGGATTTCCCTGGAACTGTATCTGAAGAGACTGATCGTGGGCGGTATGGAACGGGTTTACGAGATCGGCCGTGTGTTCCGCAACGAAGGTCTTGATACCAGACATAATCCGGAGTTTACCCTGATGGAACTTTACCAGGCCTATACGGATTACAATGGTATGATGGATCTGACGGAGAATCTCTATCGTCATGTGGCTCAGGAAGTGCTGGGTACGACAAAAATCGTATACAACGGTATCGAGATGGATCTGGGCAAACCCTTTGAACGGATTACCATGGTAGACGCCGTGAAGAAATACGCCGGTGTGGACTGGAATGAGGTGGAGACACTGGAACAGGCCAGAGAACTGGCGAAAGAACACAAGATCGAATTTGAGGAAAGACATAAGAAGGGAGATATCCTGAACCTGTTCTTTGAGGAATACGTGGAAGAGCATCTGGTTCAGCCGACCTTCGTCATGGATCATCCCATCGAGATATCCCCGCTGACCAAGAAAAAACCGGACAATCCCGAGTATGTGGAGCGTTTCGAGTTCTTTATGAACGGCTGGGAGATGGCAAACGCCTATTCCGAGCTCAACGATCCCATCGATCAGCGGGAGCGTTTCGCTTTGCAGGATGCCAATGCGGCGGCCGGAGACGAAGAGGCGGAGCATACGGATGAAGATTTCCTGAACGCTCTGGAAATCGGTATGCCGCCCACAGGAGGAATCGGTTTTGGAATCGACAGGATGTGCATGCTGCTGACGGATTCCGCAGCCATCCGTGATGTTCTCCTGTTCCCGACAATGAAGTCTCAGGGAGCGGCTAAGAACGCGGCGAACAATGAAACACAGTCTGCTGCGCCGGCTGTAAAGATCGACATGTCCAAAGTGAAGGTGGAACCGTTTTTTGAAGAGTTCGTTGACTTTGACACCTTCAGCAAGTCGGATTTCCGTGCGGTGAAAGTCAAAGCCTGCGAAGCAGTACCGAAGTCAAAGAAGCTTCTGCAGTTTACGCTGGATGACGGAACGGGCACAGACCGGACGATTTTAAGCGGAATTCATGAGTATTATGAGCCGGAAGAACTGATTGGAAAGACCTGCATTGCCATCGTGAATCTGCCGCCCAGGAAGATGATGGGTATCGATTCCTGCGGTATGCTGATCAGCGCGGTGCATGAGTATGACGGCCAGGAAGCTTTGAATCTGCTGATGGTGGATGACCGGATTCCGGCAGGGGCGAAGCTGTATTAAGGATAAGAAAATCCGTCAGAATTGACAATTATTTTGGAAAACCGATGATTTGAGCACTTTTTGAAAGAAAAACTTTCAAAGAGTGCTCTTTTTATTCCTCACGCAAAACAGCTGCAGTGGCCCAGGTAAGATATGAGGAAAAAGAAAATTCCGACTCGGAGGAGGAGTAATATGCATGGAAAGTGGTGAACAGATGACGGAGATGTAAAGTCTCTTGATTCTGTTTACGGAAAACCATTGACAGCACTTGTTAGGCGCATTATTCCGGCAAACGAATTAAAAGAGAACTGGATTGTCTGACTTAGCCAGGTTTTGAGCCTGCTATTTTTGGGCGGTTCGTTTCAGATTGCGCTGCTTACCTATATTGATAGGAGAAACAAGCGAAAATAAATAAGCCTACCTTGTAATCTTGGCGGATCAGGTAGGCTTATGTCATAAATTTGAGGCTAACCACTTTGTGGGCGGTTGCTCCTTTTTCTATGTTTAATATAGCATATCTATAATAGCCTTTCAAGACGTATCTTCTTTATCAGGCATATACCAAAAATGAAATTTTAAATTCCACCCCTCTAAGGAACAGTAGAGTTTACTTCTGCACAGTTGATATTTACTCTTTCATATATTCATGGTATGGTTATCTCTCCTTCTGGCAGCAGTAGAAGGAGGCACATGATGAGTAAATATATTCCTGGTAACCAGAAACATCTTACCCTCGAAGACCGTATCTATATCGAAAATGAGCTGAACAAGGGCACATCCTTTAAGGATATTGCCCGGTTCCTGTGCAAGGATCCTACCACAATCTCGAAAGAGGTCAGGGCTCACCGGCTCTCAGATTGGTATCATAAAGGGACTTTCTATAATGCCAAAAACTTCTGTATCCACCGCTATCACTGCAGGAAGACGAATGCCTGCGGAAAGATTGTCCTGTGCGGGATCAAATGCGCTTCCTGTCCTACCTGTAATCAGACCTGCAAAGACTTTGAAAAAGAGCGTTGCGTAAGACTTGACCGGGCTCCTTATGTCTGTAACGGCTGTACAAAAAAGATCAGCCACTGCACCATCGCCCACAAATACTCTTATAACGCAAGGTTTGCTGACAGGAAATACCGGGAAAAGCTCCGAGATTCCAGAACCGGAATCAACATGACCAGGCGGGAACTTCACAAAAAGGATCAGATCATTTCTCCACTGATCGAACAGGGACAGTCCCCTTATCATATCCTGACAAACCATCCAGAGCTGGATATGTCCGTCCGTACCATGTATTCCTATCTTGACCAGGGACTCTTTACGGCACGGAACATAGATCTGAAGCGGAAGGTCCATTTCAAGCCAAGAAAGTGCCACAAAACACAGATCACGGACAGAGCCGTCTTCACCAATCGGTTATATCGCGACTTTTGTTCCCTCGGTCTAACAGACTATGTTCAAATGGATACCGTCCATTCGTCCAGGGAATCAAAAAAGACCTTGCTGACTATGTTTTTCACCAAAGAAAAGCTCTTCCTCGCCTTTCTGATGAACCGATGCACGAAAGGCGCTGTCCGTCTTGTTTTTGACCGTCTGGAAAAGCGTATGGGAACTTTTGAATTCGCTTCCGTGTTTAAATATATTCTGACGGACCGGGGCTCTGAATTCGGTGACCCGGATGCTTTGGAGACCGGTGTAAACGGAATACAGCGTTCCAGCATTTATTACTGTGACCCGATGCAGAGCGGGCAGAAAGGCGGGCTGGAGCAGGCACACACGATGCTCCGGATGGTTCTGCCGAAAGGCACCAGTTTTGAGTTCCTCACACAATGGGATGTCAATCTGATCGTGAACCATATCAACTCTACTCCCAGGGAAAGCCTGGATGGGAGAACACCATACAGCGTTGCATTGGAAACACTTGGAAGAGAGGTCCTAAACGCATTTCAGCTTAGGCCGATTGCCCCGGATGAGGTAAATCTGACACCTAAGCTGATCCGCTTTAACCACTAATCAACTGAT
>DWYB01000001.1 GCA_019118885.1 Candidatus Mediterraneibacter surreyensis
ACCAAGTGCAGCCCCTCATATTATGATAGATAAGCGGTAAGCTTGCCGGTCAGGCTGACCAGCGGTGAATAGCATCTTTGCTGCCGCTCAGCTGCTATCCCAATTTTAAAGCATTAGTTTGTAATCGTCAACTCTGTCTCTTTGTCGAATACGTGGATCTTCTCCATATCGAGTGCGAATACAGCTTTATCGCCTGTTCTCAGTGTTGTACGCGGATTTACACGTGCTGTCATCTGTGTTCCCTCTACATCGAAATACAGGAATACTTCAGCTCCGAGCAGCTCGTAAACTTTGATCGTAGATGTGATCACGCTGTCCGGTGAGTTGCTGATGAATGCTTCTGAATCATGTACATCCTCAGGACGGATACCAAGTACGACTGTCTTTCCGTCATATCCGCCGTCGATGAGTGCTTTCTTCTTGGAAGCCGGCACTTTCAGTACGTGCTCGCCGACTGTAAGTGTTACGTCCTGTCCGTTTACTTTACATACAGCATCCATGAAGTTCATCTGCGGAGATCCGATGAATCCTGCTACGAACAGGTTGCAAGGTGTATTGTAAAGGTTCTGAGGTGTATCTACCTGCTGAACAACACCGTCTTTCATTACAACGATTCTTGTACCAAGTGTCATAGCCTCTGTCTGGTCATGTGTTACATAGATGATTGTAGCACCCAGGTTCTCATGAAGCTTGGAGATCTCGATACGCATCTGAACTCTCAGTTTTGCGTCCAGGTTGGAGAGAGGCTCGTCCATAAGGAATACTTTCGGGTTACGAACGATAGCACGACCCATAGCAACACGCTGTCTCTGTCCACCGGAAAGAGCCTTCGGTTTACGGTCAAGCAGTTTCTCAAGGTCAAGGATTCTTGCAGCCTCGCGAACTTTTTTGTCGATTTCATCTTTCGGAGTTTTGCGAAGTTTCAGTCCGAATGCCATGTTATCATATACTGTCATGTGCGGATACAGAGCGTAGTTCTGGAATACCATTGCGATATCACGATCTTTCGGCTCTACATCGTTCATAACTTTTCCGTCGATCTTCAGTGTACCGCCGGAGATATCCTCCAGACCTGCGATCATACGAAGTGTTGTAGATTTACCACATCCTGACGGTCCTACGAAGATGATGAACTCTTTGTCTTCAATCTCAAGATTGAAATCCTTAACTGCGTGGAATCCGTTTGGATAAATTTTCTGAATGCCTTCAAGTGATAAGCTTGCCATTTTTATGTAGCCTCCTTAAAAAATAATTGTTTTCGTTGAATCTGGAATTAGTATAATCCTCAAGGCGGAATCGGACAATGTCACGAGTGACTAAAAAACAGGAAAAAAAATGTACATTTCGACCATAAGCAGGTTTACACTATAAAAACAGTATAGGTTATAGTCAGACGGCTGACAGAATATAGCGAACATCAGATTGACGCATGCCGGGAAATTCGCTACAATAGCTGTGTTTATAAATAGGCAGGGGAACGCCTGCTCTACAGCAAGAAAGTGAGGAAAATCATTATGGCAAATCCAGTTGTTACATTTGAGATGGAAAACGGTGACATCATGAAAGCGGAACTTTACCCGGAGATCGCACCGAATACAGTAAGGAATTTTATTTCATTAATTAATAAGGGGTTCTATGACGGACTGATTTTTCACCGTGTGATCCGTGGTTTCATGATTCAGGGCGGATGCCCGGATGGAAACGGAATGGGCGGCCCGGGATATACGATCAAAGGAGAGTTTTCCCAGAATGGCTTCAAGAACGATCTTACCCATGATCCGGGCGTACTTTCTATGGCAAGAGCAATGCATCCGGACTCTGCAGGAAGCCAGTTCTTTATCATGCATGAGAAATCGCCGCATCTTGACGGAGCCTATGCTGCATTCGGAAAAATTATCGAAGGTATGGATGTAGTGAACAAGATTGCCGAGACGGCAACTGATTACAGTGACCGCCCGCTTGAGGATCAGAGGATGAAGAAAGTCACGGTTGAAACGTTTGGAGAGACTTACGACGAACCGGAGACTTTATAAAAAATTTATAATGTTCACGCAATTGTTAGCACTCTTTTTGAAAGAGTGCTAATTTTCTATTGACTTTTCATTTTTCGCGTACTAGAATGTATTGCAGGCATAGGATACGGCCTGTAACAGCCATATAAAAAGGCTGATAATTAATATTCAGGTATATTAAAGAGGTGTTAGAGATGGAAGTTAAAAAAGGTAACTTATCGATCGACAGCGAGAATATATTTCCTATTATAAAGAAATGGGTATATTCCGACCATGATATTTTTGTCCGCGAGATGGTCTCCAACGGATGCGACGCAATTACGAAGCTGAAGAAGCTTGATATGATGGGAGAATATGAACTTCCGGACGGCTATAAGCCGAAGATTGAAGTGATCGTAAATCCGGAAGAGAAGACGATGAAGTTTATCGATAACGGTCTTGGAATGACTGCGGACGAGGTGGAAGAGTATATTACTCAGATCGCTTTTTCCGGGGCGACACAGTTCCTTGAGAAATATAAGGATAAGACAACAGAAGATGATATGATCGGACATTTCGGTCTTGGTTTTTATTCTGCATTTATGGTAGCTGATGAAGTTCAGATTGATACTCTTTCCTATAAGGAAGGGGCGACACCGGTACACTGGGCGAGTCAGGGCGGTACAGAGTATGAGATGCAGGATGGCAATAAGACTACAGTGGGTTCCGAGATCACCTTGTTCCTCAATGAGGACAGTCTGGAGTTCGCCAACGAATACCGGGCAAGAGAAGTGCTCGAGAAATACTGTTCATTTATGCCGGTAGAGATTTTCCTCTCCAAGGCAAACGCAGAGCCGGAGTATGAGACTATCGATGAAGAAGATCTATTGGATACCGATGAGGTAGTCGAGCATATCGAGGAAGAGAAGAAAGAAGGAGAAGAGGGCGAGCCGAAGAAGAAAGTAAAAATCGTGAAACGTCCGGTCTCCATCAGTGATACACATCCGCTGTGGGGCAAGAATCCGAGCGAGTGTACGAAGGATGAGTACATTGCATTTTACCGTAAGGTATTTATGGATTACAAGGAACCTCTGTTCTGGATCCATCTGAATATGGATTATCCGTTTAACTTAAAGGGTATTCTGTATTTCCCGAAGATCAATACAGAGTACGAGTCCATTGAAGGAACGATCAAGCTGTATAACAATCAGGTATTCATCGCGGATAACATCAAAGAAGTGATTCCGGAGTTCCTGATGGTATTAAAGGGAGTCATCGACTGTCCGGATCTGCCGCTGAACGTATCAAGAAGCGCGCTGCAGAACGACGGCTTTGTAAATAAAGTTGCGGATTATATTTCCAAGAAAGTAGCGGACAAACTTGTGGGAATGTTCAAGACAGACCGTGAGAATTATGAGAAATACTGGGATGACATCAGCCCGTTCATCAAGTTCGGATGCCTCAAAGACGAGAAGTTCGGCGAGAAGATGAAAGATTCCATGATCTACAAGAATCTGGATCACAAGTATCTGACTTTGGAGGATGTGATCAAAGAGAGCAAAGGCGGGGATACGGAAGAAAACAAAGAGACAGAGAACTCCGCTGCCGGGGCTGAAAGTGACAAGAAAGAAGAAAACGCCGGAGATACGGCGGAAACTTCCGATGGCGGAGAAGAGACAGACAAGGAAGAGAAGAAGACAAGCATCTACTATGTGACCGATGAAGTGCAGCAGAGCCAGTACATCAATATGTTTAAGGCTCAGGGCCAGGATGCCATTATCCTGACGCACAATATTGATTCGGCTTTTGTGACATATCTTGAGCAGAAACATCCGGATCTCCAGTTCCTGAGAATCGATGCAGACGTCCATGAGTCGTTGAAAGACGAAGTGGCAGAGGATGAAAAAGAAGACTTCAAGAAGACGACAGACAGTCTGATAGAGATCTTCCGAAAAGAGCTGAACAACGATAAGCTGGATGTAAAAGTTGAGAAGCTCAAAGATGATAAAGTTGCATCTATGGCAGTTCTGTCCGAGCAGGAGAGACGTATGGCCGAGATGATGAAGATGTACGGCATGAGCGGCATGGACCCGTCCATGTTCGGCACACAGGCTACACTGATCCTGAATGCAAACCATCCGCTTGTGAAGTTCCTTGTTGAGCATAAGCGCAGCAAGAATGTGCCGATCATCTGCAAACAGCTTTACGACCTGGCAATGCTGGCTCATAAGCCGCTCAGCCCGGAAGAGATGACGGCGTTTGTACAGCGGAGCAATGACATCATGATGCTGCTGACAAAATAAAATTCCATGATCTGAGATTTTACAGATAAAGATAAAACTGCGGTAAGGATTCCCGGTTACAGGCCGGAATCTTTGCCGCAGTTTTGACGTTTTCAATGATTGAGAGTTTTGGCAGATTATTGTTCTTCAAAGGGCAGTTCTTTCTGACGGAGAAATTTTTCCACCATTTCATCCCAGACATGTTCCAGAGATTTATCCATTGTAAATGTCTTAAACGAGGTGCCTGTCACGCAGGTGAGCTGTTTCCCGTCAAAGTGCAGGTTCATGTATAATCCCTGTACATTTTCCGGAGGGATGGATGGAGTGTTCCGGGCGACAAGTTTTTCGATATTGGCCGGAGAAAGGCTGAATATAAACCGGAAGCTCAAAGGAGTACGTTTGCCCTTGATAATAGTAAAGCAGAACTCTCGCAGATTTTTCCAGGTGGAATATTCGGAGAGCTCTGTTCCTGTGTCAAAGAAATCTTTCTGGATATATCCGTCGATCCGGAAAGTATTGAAAGTTACGATTTCTCCTTCAATAAAGGAAAAATTATCAAAGGTATCCTTCAGGAACAGATGTGATGTGACTTTTTTTATGTCGGTCAGATTCAGTGCGATCATAGATCCTCCTTCACGGGATAAATTGCTTCCCGGATCATAACTGTAGTTCAGAGCCGTGTGTACGGCACTGTTACTATCATATCATAAAAATCGGACGAAAGGGTAACGGTTTTGATCCGCCCGGGTTTCCGGGCGGGTCATTGACTTTTATGCGTAAAATAAGTATTATTAAAAGAGTATTGTGGTGTATTGTAACTATTAAAGGCAGTTATTACTTATTCTTTTTCAATATAGAAAGCCGAAGGATTTATGATAAAAATAAAACGAAAGACAAAGAGATATCTTATTATTTCCGGCATGATCGCAGCTGTTATCATTCTTGCCGTGCTTATCGTTCACGGTGTGAGGAGCCTGGTACACAGGGATGCAGATACGTCTGCCGGACTTGAGTATATAAAACAGGAAGAAGCCGGAGATGTGGCGGAGATTGAGGCAAAGATCAGTCTTCTGGAGAAGCAGGAGGGGAAAGACAGCGAGGATACGCGAAGTGTCAGAGAAAAGTTCAGCGGAGCCGTTGTGGTAGGCGATTCCATTACACAGGGCTTTACGGAATTTGATGTGCTTAATGCCTCCAGCGTGGTTTCTAAGATCGGCGTACATCTCTATGAGCTGGATGATCTTATCGAACAGGTGAAAGAGATCAGTCCGGGAACTGTATTCCTTGCAATGGGTATGAACGATCTGAGCGCTACGGAAGGGGATGTAGATAAGTTCATATCACAGTATACGGAAGTGCTGGACAAGATAGCAGAAGAAGTGCCGGATGCAAACATATTTGTGGATTCCATATTCCCGGTACAGGAGAAGGCTGTTGAAGACGATCCGTATCTGAAGTATATATCAGATTATAATCAGGCTCTGAAAGAATTATGTGACAGCAAAGGCATCGGATTTATTGATGATACGGATCTTGTGGAAGATCAGTATTACGAGGAGGACGGCCTGCATTTTAAAGCGGATTTCTACCCTCTCTGGGCGGAGCATATGGCGGAGGTGGCAGCATTATGACATCAAAGAAACCGGGATTTTCCCAGATTATGAAGTATGTCGTCTTTGTGCTCATCGTTGTATTTGTTGTTTTGCTTATGCTGTATGCAAGCGGAAGCAGCAAGCCGTTTGACGAGGTGAGACAGGGAGTGGAGGCGTCTCTTGATACCGAGAAACTGACAGAGCAGAATGCATCTGTGTTTAAGCGGAATTTTGGACTTAATGCAGCGGATTATGCAGGTGTGATGTATTATTCGACCGGAGCTAATATATCGGCGGAGGAGGTTCTTTTGATCAAGGTGAAGAGTGCGGATCAGATTCAGGAAGTTACAAACGCCATTGACGAAAGAGTGGAATCCCGCATTAACGATTTCGATGGATATGCGCCGGACGAAGTAAAACTTCTGGAGGATGCCCGACAGAGTGTAAGAGGAACTTATATTTTCTTTGCGGCATCAGAAAAAGCGGATGATTATCTGACCGCTTTTACAAACAGTCTGTAGGAAAGAGGAAAAGAGCGGATGTTATTCAGCAGTATTACATTTTTGTTCTTATTTCTGCCGGTAGTGCTGGCAGTTTACTATATGGTACCGTATAAAGCGAAAAATATCGTCTTGCTGATCGCAAGTCTGTTCTTCTATGCGTGGGGAGAGCCTGTGTATGTCATACTTATGATCCTCTCCATCATATTCAACTATTTCTGCGGCAGGGATATAAAAGAACATGAAGACGATCCCCATAAGGCGAAAGCCGGCATGATATTTGCAGTTGTGGGAAATCTGCTGATCCTTGGGTTTTTCAAATACTACGGATTCCTGATCGAGACGCTGAACGCAGTATTGCCGACAGATATTCCATACCGTGAACTGGCGCTTCCGGTGGGAATTTCGTTCTATACATTTCAGGCGATTTCTTATATTCTGGACGTATATTGGAAAAAGGCGGAACCGCAGAAAAATATCCTGTATTTTGCGCTCTATATCAGCATGTTTCCACAGCTGATCGCAGGTCCGATCGTGCGGTATGCGGATATAGAAGAGCAGCTGCGAAGGAGAAAGATGAGCTCATCTAAGATCGGGATCGGCTCTATGTATTTTATTATGGGGCTGGCGAAAAAAGTGATCCTTGCCAATACGGCGGGAGCGGTCTTTGATGAGATCTCGGCAATGCCGGCGGGAAATCTGTCCATCCTTACAGCCTGGATTGGAGTATTTTCCTATGCGTTCCAGATTTATTTCGACTTCAGCGGATATTCCGATATGGCGCTGGGGCTGGGCAGGATGTTCGGGTTCGAATTTAAAAAGAACTTTGATTATCCTTATATCTCCAAAAGCGTTACGGAATTCTGGAGGAGATGGCATATCTCTTTAGGCACATGGTTCAGGGAATATGTGTATATTCCTCTGGGAGGAAACCGCTGTTCTGTTTCCAGAAATATATTCAATCTTATGGTGGTGTGGGCACTGACAGGATTATGGCACGGCGCTGCATGGAATTTTGTGGCATGGGGCGTATATTACGGTGTAATACTTGTCATGGAGAAGTATATATGGGGAGTGACGATGGAACAGCTGCCGGATCCTGTGCAGCATATCTATACCGGGATCATCGTGCTGGCAGGATGGGTGTTTTTCTTCAGTCCAAGTCTTGGATATGCAATGCGGTATCTGCTGGCTATGATCGGCGGAGGGGCAGGAATTGTTGATGCGACCGGGGCATTTCTGTTATCTTCACATTGGCTGTTATATCTGCTGGCGGTGATCGGATCCTCAGCTCTGGGCTTGAATCTTATAAAGGCTCTGATCCGTATCCCAGGGAACCGGCATATACAGCTTGCGGCGGCAGCGGTTATCTATATCGGTATGTTTTTGATTTCAGTTGCGTTCCTTGTAACGGATACTTTTAACCCATTTTTGTATTTCAGATTTTAGGCGGGATTTTTATGATAAACAGAAAAAGAAAAGCTCAGATAGCAAATCTGATCGGAAAAATATTTATTCTGATCCTGTTTCTTGTATTGATCGTTAATCTGATCGTACCTGACAAGAAAGAATCAGAGATGGAAAACCGGGCATTGGAGTCGCGCCCGAGTTTTAATATGGCAACGATCATGTCAGGCGATTTTATGGAACAGTGGGAAACGTACCTCAGTGATCAGTTTGTCGGAAGAAATATGTGGCGGAGCATCAAGGTCGGACTGGACCGGCTGGGCGGCAGCAGGATGGAAAACGGCATTTATATCGGAAAAGGCGGGCAGCTAATGGAAGATATCGAGGTCCCGGAAGAGGATCGGCTCAATGATAATCTGGCTGCGATCGAGAGTTTTATTCAGAATTATGAAGATATCCCCGTCACTATGATGCTGGTGCCGGATGCCGCCTGTATCCTGAGCGACAGACTGCCCGCATTTGCCCAGGTAGAAGACCAGAGACAGATGTTCAGTATGGTGGAACGTAATCTCGGGGATTCGGTAAACTGGATAGATGCAGTATCCATACTGAATAAACACAAATCAGAGAAGATATACTATAAGACAGACCACCACTGGACGACTCAGGGAGCGTTCTATGTATTCCAGGAGGCAGCGCAGACACTGGGAATCGAGGGGGATGTGTCGGACAACTTTGTGTCTTATACAGTGACGGACAGTTTTAACGGTGTCCTGGCGTCCACCAGTGGAGTAGGACTGGATGAAAAAGAGGAGATTGATATCTATGCGCCGACAGAAGGCGACGATGACTTAGTCGTAAATTATGTGGATGAAGGGCGAAAGACTACTTCGCTATATGATTCTTCCAAGCTGGAGACAAGAGATAAGTATGGCGTCTTTCTGGGAGGCAACACGTCGGTTATTGATATCCGTACGGTGTCTACAAGCCAGAAGCGTCTGCTGCTGGTAAAAGATTCTTTTGCCGACTGTTTTATTCCTTTCCTTGCGCCTTATTACAGAGAGATCGTTGTTGTGGATCCCAGGTATTACAGCGGAACCTTAGCGGATATCATGGATTCGTACCGGATCTCGGATGTAATGATCTTATACAGCGGGAATACATTTTTTCCTGATAATAATATAAGCGGAGTGTTTGCGGGTGAGTAATCGGATCAAAGAAGAATTTTTACAGAAAACAGAACCGGTGAGGCTGAATAAATATTTAAGTGAGGCGGGCGTGTGTTCCAGGAGGGAAGCAGACCGCCTCATTGAGAGTGGAAGAGTCACCGTCGACGGGCAGAAAGCGCAGACCGGGATGAAGATCACTCCCGGGCAGGTTGTCCGCGTAGGAAAGAAGACAGTATCCCGTCAGGATGATATGATAGTCCTGGCTGTGAACAAGCCGAGAGGAATCGTGTGCACAGAGGAAAAGAGAGAAAAGAACAGTATTGTGCGTTTCCTTGATTATCCCGTACGGGTTACATATGCAGGCAGGCTGGATAAGGATTCCAGAGGGCTGCTGCTTATGACGAACAACGGAGACATCATCGACCGGATGATGCGGGGAGCCAACCGGCACGAGAAAGAATATAAAGTAACGGTAGATAAAGAAATAACGGAAGAATTTCTGAAGAAGATGTCGGAGGGGGTTCCCATATTGGATACGGTTACAAGGCCGTGCAGGGTCAGCAGAATCGGGAAATATACTTTTTCCATCGTATTGACTCAGGGGCTTAACCGTCAGATCAGAAGAATGTGCGAAGCTCTCGGCTATGAAGTGAAAGACCTGGTGCGTGTCCGCGTGATGAATATCCGCCTGGGCAGTCTGAAAGAAGGTCAGTACAGAAAGCTGTCGGATGAAGAGCTGGAAGAGCTGTATGATCTGCTGAATAAAGGAGGACGTTAATGTAATGGAAGATAAGATGAAACGGATGCGTGAGCTGGTGGAACTTCTGAATCGGGCACGGCGGGCTTATGAGCAGGAAGATACGGAGATCATGAGCAATTATGAGTATGACCGCCTGTATGATGAACTCCAGGGGCTAGAACGTGAACTGGGAACAACCCTTGCGACCAGCCCTACGGTAAATGTCGGTTATGAAGTGCTCAGCGAACTGCCGAAAGAAAGACATGAACGCCCCATGCTTTCCCTGGACAAGACGAAAGATGTGGAACGGCTCAAAGAGTTTCTCGGAGACCAGAAAGCAATGATTTCCTGGAAACTGGACGGACTTACCATTGTTCTCACTTACAGGAACGGAGGCTTGGAAAAAGCGGTTACAAGGGGCAACGGAGAAGTAGGAGAGGTAGTCACGAACAATGCCAGAGTGTTTAAGAATATTCCTCTTACGATCCCTTATCGGGGAGAACTTGTATTAAGAGGCGAGGCCGTCATCTCCTATAAAGATTTCGAAAAGATCAACGAGGAGATCGGCGATGCCGATGCGAAATACAAGAATCCACGCAATCTGTGCAGCGGATCAGTACGTCAGCTCAATAATGAGATCACTGCAAAGAGAAACGTAAGATTTTACGCCTTTACCCTTGTCCAGGCAGACGGAGTGGATTTCAGAAATTCAAGGCTTTATCAGATGCAGTGGCTTAAAGGACAGGGATTTGACGTAGTTGAAAACCATCCGGTCACAAGAGAAACGATAGAGGAGGAAGTGGCCTGGTTTGCACAGCATATCGAGAAGAATGAAGTTCCTTCCGACGGCCTGGTGCTCGTTTATGACGATATAGCTTATGGTCAGTCGCTTGGAACTACGGCAAAGTTCCCGAGGGATTCCTTTGCATTCAAGTGGGCGGATGAGATACGGGAGACTACTCTTCTTGAGATTGAGTGGAGTCCGTCGAGGACAGGACTGATCAATCCGGTGGCGGTTTTTGAGCCGGTGGAACTTGAGGGCACGACTGTAAGCCGGGCCAGCGTTCACAATATCAGTATCATGGAAGAGCTGGAGCTGGGAGTGGGAGACCGGATCACCGTATATAAGGCGAATATGATCATTCCACAGATCGCCGAGAATCTCACCCGGAGCGGTGTGAAAGACATCCCCCGGGAATGTCCGGTCTGCGGAGGTCCGACGAAGATTTCCATGGAAAACGAGACGAAAACACTGTATTGCACAAATCCCCGGTGTCAGGCCAAGCATGTCAAGGCGTTCACCTTATTTGTGAGCAGAGACGCCATGAATATCGAAGGACTCTCGGAGGCCACCCTGGAAAAATTTATCATAAACGGATATGTAAAAGATTTTACAGACCTTTTTCACCTTGACCGGTACGAAGAAGAGATTAAAAATATGGAAGGATTCGGGGAAAAGTCCTATGAGAACCTTCAGAACAGCGTCCGCGCAGCAAGGACTACTACGCTTCCCCGGCTTGTCTACAGTCTGGGAATCCCGAATATAGGTATCGCAAATGCAAAGATGATATGCAGAGCCCTTCGCAATGATCCGGAGCGGATCCTCAATGCAACTGCAGAGGAACTAAGTGACATCTCCGGTGTAGGCGGCGTTATCGCAGGTACATTCGTTGATTATTTTGCGGATGAAGAACACAGGGATCTGTTCAGGCGTCTGCTTGCGGAAGTGGAGATACCGGAGGAAGAGGTTACAGAAGACTCCCGAAAATTCGAGGGAGTGAATTTTGTGATAACCGGAAGTGTGAATCATTTCGCCAACCGGGCAGAAGTAAAAGAAGAGATTGAAAAGAGAGGGGGGAAAGTGACAGGAAGCGTAACATCGAAGACGAATTATCTTATCAACAATGACGTGAACTCCACCTCTTCTAAAAACAGAAAGGCGAGAGAGCTGAATATTCCGATCATCTCTGAAGAAGAGTTCTTAAATATGTTGAACGGATAGTACTAAGAAAGGCAGGTAATGTGTGAATTTAAGAACGACAAAATTAAAAGAAAAATTACTGGAAAAATTAAATGAAACTTTGAAAGCGGTGCTGCCGATTATTGCGATCGTGCTCGTTCTGTGCTTTACGATCGCGCCTCTTGAACCGGGGATCATGCTGGCGTTTCTGCTGGGAGCCGTGCTGCTGATTATAGGGATGATGTTCTTCACCCTTGGCGCCGAGATGTCGATGACCCCAATCGGTGAGAATGTGGGAACAAGTATGACGCAGACGAAGAAACTGTGGCTGATGGTGTTCCTGACATTTATCCTGGGATTTATCGTGACCATATCAGAGCCGGATCTTCAGGTGCTGGCAGAACAGGTGCCTGCGGTGCCAAACAGGGTTCTTGTGTTGTCTGTCGCATTTGGTGTGGGCATCTTTCTAGTGGCGTCTCTGCTCCGTATGCTGTATAATATTTCGCTGGCCCATATGCTGATCGTACTCTATATCATTGTGTTCGGCCTGGCATTTCTGGCTCCGGATGAATTTGTTGCCGTAGCGTTTGACTCGGGAGGCGTTACGACCGGACCTATGACGGTGCCGTTTATTATGGCGTTCGGTATCGGTATTTCCGCAATACGAAGCGATGAGCGTGCGGAGGACGACAGTTTCGGTCTGGTCGCGCTCTCTTCAGTGGGCCCGATCCTCTCAGTCCTGGTACTGAGCCTGATCTACCGCCCGGAAAGCGCCGAGTATGTGCCGGAAAGCATTCCGGATATCAGTGACTCTGTGGAACTCTTTCGGATATTTGCCGGCGAGCTGCCTGAATATATGAGAGAAATGGCGGTGTCTCTGCTTCCGATCATTGTGTTTTTTATTATTTTCCAGATTATTTTCAGACGGATCAGAAAAAGAATGCTTATCAGGATCGCTGTTGGTATGGTCTATACTTACGCCGGACTCTCACTTTTCCTTACGGGAGTCAATGTCGGTTTTATGCCGGCAGGTAATTATCTGGGGCAGGTTCTGGCGGACAATCCGTATAAATGGGTAATTGTTCCGATCGGCATGATCATCGGATACTTTATCGTACGGGCAGAACCGGCGGTGTTCGTCCTGACCCGGCAGGTGGAGGATATCACGTCCGGTACGATAAGCGCAGGCGCTATGAGCCTGAGCCTTTCGATCGGTGTGGCGGTATCTCTCGGACTTGCCATGGTGCGTGTCCTTACGGGCATTTCGATCTTCTGGTTTGTAATACCGGGATATGCTATCGCCCTCGCGCTGTCGTTCTTTGTGCCGAAGATATTCACGGCCATCGCATTTGACTCCGGCGGTGTGGCTTCAGGCCCCATGACGGCAACATTCCTACTGCCTTTTGCCATAGGCGCGTGTACCAGCGTGGGAGGCAATATCGTTACGGATGCGTTCGGAGTAGTGGCGATGGTAGCGATGACGCCGCTGATCACGATACAGATATTAGGGCTGGTATTTGAGCTCCGTTCCAGACATCTTGAGAAGATGGAGGCAAGAAAAGCCGCGGCTGCGTTTGCCCAGCTTCCGGATGATGAGATCATTGAACTTTAATGGAGGGGTATGGATATGAATGAAATATATATGCTGATGACAGTTACGAAGAGATCCGTAGGACGTAAGCTGCTTTCGTACTATGAGGAGATCGGTCTGTCTTCCACGTTGTGTACGCTTGCCCAGGGTACGGCGACCAGTGAGACGCTGGATTATTTCGGACTTGAAGTTACGGAAAAGATGGTGACATTGACCGTGGTGGCGGATGAGACTTGGAAACAGGTGAAACGAGAGCTGGAGGACAGATTTCAGATTGACGTTCCGGGTACAGGTATTGCATTCCTGATGCCCCTTTCCAGTGTGGGCGGCAAGAAAGTGCTGCAGTTTCTGATTGACGGACAGAAGGTTGAAAAAGTAGAGGAGAGTGTCATGAAAAATACGAATTATGAACTGATCATCGTAGTGGCGAATCACGGACACAGTGAGGAAGTAATGGATGCAGCCAGAGCACAGGGCGCCGGCGGCGGTACAGTGATCCACGCAAAAGGAACAGGACTTGAGCGCGCGGAGAAGTTTTTAGGCGTTTCGATAGCAGATGAAAAAGAACTTATACTTATTGTCACAAGAACGGAAGCCAAAAATGCGATCATGAAATCGATCATGGATCATGCAGGTCTGGAAAGTAAAGCCCGTGCAGTGGTATTTTCCCTTCCGGTGACAGATACGGCAGGACTGCGGATTCAGGAAGTTCAGTGAGAGCAGAAAGGCGTTTTTATAAGATCAGACCGGTTTATGCGCTTTAGAAAAAGTTCATTTGTATATCGGGTATTGGTGTACTATAATGTAAAAAGCCGGTAATTCCCGGTAAATTATCTATAAAATTATCTATATCAGAAGGGATTTATTATGTCAGATAAGGATTTCATCTTAATGGATGAGGAAGATAAAGAAAACAACGGACAGGACGATCATCCGGAAACAGGGGAGATGCAGGAAGTAGTTTCTGCCGAAAACGGAAAAGATACTGCAGAAGATAAGGATGATAAAGATGATCCTCATTACGAAAAGATCTGCTTTATCTGTCATCGTCCGGAGAGCGTGACGGGGAAGATGATCGATCTTCCCAATAATATCACAGTGTGCCCGGATTGTATGCAGAGAAGTTTTGATGCAGTGACCAACGGATCGGTGGATCTGAACCGGCTGATGAACATGCCGGGAGTACAGTTTTTCAATATGTCGGATCTGGAAAATATGCAGCCGAAAGCACAGAAGATCAAGAAGAAAAAAGAAAAACCGAAAGAATTCCACCAGATCAATATAAAAGATATACCGGCGCCCCACAAGATCAAGGCAAAACTGGATGAGTACGTAGTTGGCCAGGAATATGCGAAGAAGGCAATGTCAGTAGCCGTGTACAATCACTACAAGCGTGTTGCTACAGGAACGATGGACGATATTGAGATCGAGAAGTCCAACATGCTCATGATCGGACCGACGGGAAGCGGAAAGACTTACCTGGTTAAGACGCTTGCAAAGCTGCTCGATGTGCCGCTTGCCATCACGGACGCTACTTCACTTACAGAGGCGGGCTACATAGGCGACGATATCGAGAGCGTTGTGTCTAAACTGCTGGCAGCTGCAGATAATGATGTGGAGAAAGCGGAGCAGGGAATCATCTTTATTGATGAGATCGACAAGATAGCCAAGAAGCATAACTCCAATCAGCGGGATGTAAGCGGCGAGTCCGTACAGCAGGGAATGCTCAAGCTCCTGGAGGGAAGCGATGTGGAAGTACCGGTGGGCGCCAACAGTAAGAACGCTATGGTGCCGCTGACTACGGTTAATACAAAGAATATCCTTTTTATCTGCGGGGGAGCTTTCCCGGATCTGGAGGAGATCATCAAAGAACGTCTTCAGAAAAAGACTTCTATGGGATTCAATTCAGAATTAAAGGATATGTTTGAGAATGACAAAGACCTCCTCTCGAAAGTAACGGTGGAAGATCTGAGAAAGTTTGGTATGATCCCGGAGTTCCTGGGCCGTCTTCCGATCATATTTACGCTGAAACCGCTTGATAAAGATATGATGGTCAAGATTTTAAAGGAGCCGAGAAATGCGATCCTAAAGCAGTACCAGAAACTGCTCGCCCTGGATGAGGTGAAACTGGACTTCGATCAGGGGGCGCTCGAGGCTATTGCGGAGAAAGCAATGGAGAAGGATACCGGGGCGCGTGCCCTGCGTGCCATCATTGAGGAATTTATGCTGGATATTATGTATGAGATTCCAAAGGATGACAGCATCGGCGAAGTCGTGATCACAAGAGAATATATCGAGGGAACCGGCGGCCCGATCATCCGTCTGAGAGGGCAGGAAGTGCCGAGACTGGGATAATACGCTGAAAATACGTTGCAGATAACAGCGGCGCATCACACAGGAGACAGACTGTGCGGTGCGCCGTTTGATATTTCCGGTGATCCTATTCGTCTTTATGTCTTATGTGTTTCAATCACAGTTGTCTCATAGTCTCAAATGTATTGTACAGGTTGAGCTGTCCGTATCCCCACTCCCGGTTCGGGTACTCCATTGTGCCCGGGCGCACCGCTCCCAGGATCAGAAGACTTTTGATCTGGAAAGAATCAATCCCCGGAACTTCCTGGATATCGAGAAGCCATTCCAGCATCAGAGCCACGGCCCCGGCTGTAATGGCGGAGGAAATGCAGGAGCCTGTGCGGGGTGCAAACCTGCCGCCCGGCAGTGCGCCTGTGACATTAACGCCTGGAGCGGTAATGTCGGGCTTCAGCCTTCCGGTTCTTGTGTAGCCTCTGCCTGATGATTGAGAGACTGCTCCCGTACCGCCGTCATAATAGGAGACTACTACCGGGCTGTCGGCATTGGCGGGATTGGTCAGCGTATAGTCTGGATCAGATTCGAGAAAGAATACGTCACCGCTTATAAATTCAGTCATCGGGAGCCACATGTGAAAGCGTCCGTCAGCAATGGTCAGCGGTTCTACTATAATCTTCCAGATACCGGGCGCCGGTGTATTGAAGCGGAAGAATACCAGCTCGGCATTGCTTTTTTCCACAAGGAGTCTGTAATCCACCGAAACTTTCGTCCGTTCAAAGAGAAAATCAATTTCCGCGCTTGCGCCGACCCGAAACGGAATGCGGGAAGTATTTTCACCGGAAGGAGAGATGATGGATATGGAGAGGATATTGGGAACTTCCGTCCACAGCTCCAGTGAGAAACCGGATACATTTTCACCCACTCTCAATTCTACGGTCTTCATATCATCGTTATTTTCCAGTGTGTTGAAATAATGCCGGCGTTTATCCGCTTCGTTGCCTGTTCCGATAACGGTGATATGGTTTGCACGGGTACCGTACCCGTCGATCAGGAACGGAAAGGGCAGAGTGCCGATATGGCCGCCCATAGTGGAGCCACAGGTGACGCATACGACCAGAGGCATTTCCAGCGAATCTGCGAGATCGTTTAAATATTTCAGACCAAGCATAAGATCGGTTTCCTGATAACAGATGGAAGTTTCGGGAATGAAATAATAATCCCGGAGGTATTTTTTCGCCTGTTTCAGTTTGACAACAGCGATGGAAGCTTCGGGGGCTGCTCCCAGGAACTGTTCCGCGGCATTGGCGCCTCCTGCTGCAAGGCTGGCGGCATAAGTGCCGTGGCCGGTCTCGTCTATGGAAGGAACAAGAGAGAGGGGATCCTCCAGCCGGAGCGCTTCGTCGATCTGCGTCTGTGTGAATTCGGTCCCGTAGGAGAAACCCTCAGGGGGAGTTCCGCTTTGCACAGTCTGATCCCAGATCGCCATGATCCGTGTCCGTCCGTCCAGAGTGCGGAATACGTTGTTCATATAGTCGATCCCGCTGTCCAGAAAACCGATCAGTATACCGTTTCCTTTTAACTGCAGAGTGGGGTAATTCTGGACGGGAAGTATGCCTGTCTGATTCAGGGTCTCCATGCTGACAGGAGCGTAACACTTTGGTATGGAATTATAGGAATATCTGGTAAGAGTGACCGGATCCGCGGCATCTGCAGGAAAATAGAAACATCGATACCCGTATCCGGCCTCCTGTTCACAGTGTTCTGTCTGCATGAGCCTGTCAAAAAAGGAAGTCCGCACATGATCGCCGATAAAATCCCGGTAGTCCTCTGAGAGGATCTGCTCCCTGCAAGTTTCAATGTCTGATGGCATAAATATCCTCCTGAAATGTTTTTGTCACTGTTAAAAAAGTATAAATTCCCGGCTGTTTTCTTGAAGTTGACAGATAATAGGGTATAATAAATATATGTTTATTACCGGAAAAAGATGTCAGATTCCGGTGGCGGTATGCGCCGGCAAACGAAAGATGGAACAGCGCGGGGTATAACGCCATGCTGTGAAAAGTACAGCATGTATTTAGGAAAGGAGCAGATCAGTATGAAAGATTTTTTTGAAGATTTGGGCAAACGAATTGGCGAGACGGCAGAGACCATGACAAATATGGCGGGAGACGCGATTGAGATCCAGCGGCTGAAAGGACAGGTTCGCAGCCTTGCAAGAGGAAATGCGGTGGATTTGATGGAACTGGGCAAGACAATCTATGACCGTTATAAAGCAGGCGAAGAAGTGGAGGAAGAGGCTGTCGGACGCTGCGATGCTATTAAGGACAGAGAGGCTGCCATCGGTGAATATGAGAAGAAGATCGCAAAGATAAAAGGGGCTTCCGAATGCTCCAACTGCGGGAAGATGGTAGGTAAGGATATGGCATTCTGCCCGTACTGCGGCGAGAAAGTAGCTTCGGATGAAGAAGATACGGAGTCAGAAGCAGAAGAGTCAGAAGAAACGGAAAAGGACTCAGGAGACAGTGTAAGTGAAGAAAAGGCGGATACAGCTGAATAAGGAGACAGGTGGTACCCCGGAATGAAGAAAAAATGGTTTTTAATCGGAACAGCGGGACTGTTCGCAGCCGATCAGATTCTTAAGACATATGCGGAGCAGAACCTGGATAAAAAAGAGGAACGGAAACTGGCAGGTCCGGTTGTTCTCAGAAGAGTCCATAATAAAGGAATGTGTTTTGGCCTGCTCTCTGACAGACCGGAAATCGTGAGGCTCCTTTCACTTGCAGTATCAGGAGGCCTAGCAGGGCGCCAGGCGGTCTGCCTGTTCCAAAAGAAGGGCTTCTGGAAAAAAGCGGCTTTAAGCCTGCTCAATGCAGGAGCATGGAGCAATACTTTTGACAGGTTTGTCAGAGGATACGTCGTTGACTATATCGGGTTCTCAGTGAAAAATACGAAAGCTGCGAAGATCACATATAATCTGGGAGATTTTTTCATAGCAGCAGGAACTGTGCTTCTTTCGTTTTGCTCAGCGTTTTCTTCTCCAAAAAAGAAAAAAGAGGAAGTTGCAAAAACCGAAGAGGTTGAAGAATAATCGGGAAAGAAAACACATACAGCGCCGGGATTTCCGGCGCTGTAACTGTATTAGATTAAGTGTATTTTGATGGCTAGAATTCAACAGCTTTTTTTACTTCTTCTATATCACCGGTAAATATGATGCCATCCATACCGAGGGATTTCCCGGCTTCAATGTTTTGCTCAAGATCATCAATGAAGAAACATTCTTCCGGTTTGAGCGAATAGGTACGGAACAGATATTGGTATATGGCAGGATCCGGTTTTGCTGTTTTCAGAGGCGCGGAGAAAACGACGCCGCTGAATTTTTTCAGCACTTCATACTGTCTGGCCCATTCGGCAAAGTAGGTGGGCGCGTTGGACAGAAGATAGACCGGTACATTTCGTTCTACAAGCTCGTCAATAAAGCGGAGCGTCTCTTCCTTTGGCGTAATATACCGGGGCCAGTCTTTAAAAAAGGCCCGGGTCGGATCAGCCAGGCGTTCCGGAAGCGCGGTGAGGCATTCTTCTATATATTCGTCGTAATCGACCGTTCCCTTATCCAGCTCTCCCCATTTCTTATAGATGACGGAACAGAGCAGACTGCAGTCCTCTTCCGATCCACAGAACTGCTGCATTATGTATTTCCCGTCGAATTTCCCGATCACATTTCCAAAATCAAATATTATATTCTTGTATTTCATAACGATCTCCCTGTGTTAATTTATAGTTATTTCAGAACAAATATATCCGGATACATTATACACTATAAAACGAACTTTATATAACAAAAATAAAATATCCAATGTCAGAGCTGAAGTATACGGAGCCAAGCTTCGGATTATAACATCAGAAAAACCTCTTCCGGATGCGGTAAATCAGTCTCCGGAAGACTTTTCATCCTGTCTCTGGCGCTACTTCCGCTAATATACCGGTACTACAGCCGATATGGGGTAAAAAGAAGTTAGTGCATCCACACAAATATTATATTGTGTGATAAAATGAAACTATTAGATAATGTGGTGTTATCCGGAATGGGCATGAAAAATACAGGGGGATTTCATGCAATGGAAGAAAAAGAGTCAAAAGTACAAAAAGTAAAGCAGTATATTTTCAGCAACAAAGCATTGGTGGCTATTACAGCCTGTCTTGTTATTGTTATACTGGCAATGAGCGGTACTGTATCATCTACTGTAAATGAACGAGAAGCGATGTCAGATCAACTACAGGATCAGACAGAACAGTATGAAGAACTGCAAAAAAATTTTGACACCCTTTCTGCACAATACGATGATTTGTTGAGCAGTTATGATACTTTAAACGATGAGCTTGGAAAATATCAGGATCAACAGGAAACGATAGATACTCTGAATGCTCAGCTTACCGAGCTGCAAAAAAAGTATGATACTATTTCAACAGAAAATGAAAAGTTAAAAGCCGAGAATGAAGAATTAAAATCACAAGTGTCATCTTTACAGGCTAAAGCATCAAGCGCATCTTCATCCTCAAGCAGCAACACAAGTAGTTCGGGATCAGGTAGTGATTCGGGTGGAGGAATGGTGTGGTTATCCGCTACCGGCTCAAAATACCATAGTATTCCCGATTGCGGAAACATGAATCCCAATAAGGCAAGACAGGTTTCAAGATCATCTGCTGAAGCGCAGGGGTATGATGCCTGTAGTAAGTGTTGGTGAATGTATAATACCAGAAAAGAAAAACCGCTGATTATCAGCGGTTTTTTCTGATGGAGTATACGGGATTCGAACCCGTGGCCTCAACAATGCGAATGTTGCGCGCTCCCAACTGCGCTAATACCCCATATCTTATTAACGAACCGCGAAGGTGTTCAACTCTTCGCGGTCAAGTGGCACTCATGGAAATTACCTCGAAGAATTACCAAGGAATTCTCGAGTTTAAATTATCCAATCATGCCGGACGCTTATCTCCGTCCGATACCGATATTATCTCACAAAGCCCAAAAAATGACAAGGGAGAAAATTCAGATTATTATACTGACAAAAAGAAGGTAGATCGCCTTCAGCAACCCTACCAAAGAGCTTTCACTCCTGAGGAAATACAAAAGATCGTCACAGCTTATCAGTCTGGCAA
>DWYB01000015.1 GCA_019118885.1 Candidatus Mediterraneibacter surreyensis
GTTCGTGAGATCACAGGTCTTGGACTGAAAGAGGCTAAAGAGCTCGTAGACAACGCTCCGAAGGTAGTAAAAGAGGCTGTTTCCAAGGCAGAGGCTGAGGAGATCAAGGCTAAACTTGAGGAGCAGGGCGCTGAGGTTAACCTGAAATAATCACTCTGAAAATTTTTCGGACACAGCTGTCCGGGATGAGCGGAATATGCGGGGCTGCGGAAGTGATAAGACTTCTGCCGCCCCGTATATTATTAAGAAAAGGGGCGTATGATACCACATATGCCGAAAAATGTCAAGAAAAAAAGAAAAATAGATGTTGACAATGAAAAGAGCTTTGTGATATAGTAAAAAATGCACTATTATGGAAAGGTATGCCATATAAGACGCAAAAATGCTGTCACAGGGCTCTTTTCATATTTGTATAGATTAACAAGAGGAGTGAAACGTCAATGGAGAAAAACAGGATCCGTCCCATTAAAACCGGAAACAGCTTCCGCATGAGCTATTCCAGGCAGAAGGAAGTATTAGAGATGCCCAATCTCATTGAGGTTCAGAAAGATTCCTATCAGTGGTTTCTGGATGAAGGTCTCAAAGAGGTGTTCGACGATATTTCCCCAATCTCAGATTTCAGTGGACATTTGAGTCTGGAATTTGTGGATTTCACACTCTGCGAAGATGATGTGAAGTACACGATCGACGAATGTAAAGAACGCGATGCTACTTATGCGGCACCCTTAAAAGTGAGGGTAAGACTCCACAATAAAGAGACTGATGAGATCAATGAGCATGAGATCTTCATGGGAGATCTTCCGCTGATGACAAAGACAGGAACATTTGTTATCAACGGAGCGGAACGTGTCATCGTCAGCCAGCTTGTACGTTCCCCGGGAATCTATTATGGCATTGCCCATGATAAACTCGGAAAGAAACTCTATTCGGCGACTGTCATCCCGAACAGAGGTGCATGGCTTGAGTACGAGACTGACTCCAATGACGTTTTTTACGTGCGCGTTGACCGTACAAGAAAAGTGCCGATCACAGTGCTGATCCGTGCGCTTGGTATCGGTACGAACGCTGAGATCATCGATCTGTTCGGAGAGGAACCGAAGATCCTCGCGAGCTTTGGAAAGGACACTGCTGAGAATTATCAGGAGGGTCTCTTAGAGCTGTATAAAAAGATCCGTCCGGGCGAGCCCCTTGCAGTGGACAGCGCGGAGAGTCTGATCAACAGCATGTTCTTTGACCCGAGACGTTATGATCTGGCGAAAGTAGGACGCTATAAATTCAATAAGAAGCTGATGCTTAGAAACCGCGTAAACGGATGTGTCCTCGCAGAGGATGTGGTAAGTCCTCTGACAGGAGAGGTTGTGGCTGAAAAAGGTACAAAGATCACCCGTGAGATCGCGGATGCGATTCAGAATTCTACAGTTGGATTCCTGTGGGTTGAAGGAGAGGATGCTTCCAGAAATATCAAAATCCTTTCCAACATGATGGTAGACCTTCAGGCAATCGTTGATATTGACCCGAAAGAAGTAGGCGTGACAGAGCAGGTGTATTATCCTGTCCTGGCGGGAATTATTGAGGAATCCGCCGGAGATATCGATGAGATGAAACGTATGATCAGACGAGATATCCACGATCTGATCCCGAAGCATATTACGAAGGAAGACATTCTTGCTTCCATTAACTATAACATTCATCTTGAGTACGGCATCGGAAATGATGATGATATCGACCATCTGGGCAACCGTCGTATCCGTGCGGTGGGCGAACTTCTTCAGAATCAGTACAGAATCGGTCTGTCCAGACTGGAGAGAGTTGTGCGCGAGCGTATGACGACACAGGATCAGGAGGGGATTTCTCCTCAGTCACTGATCAATATCAAACCAGTGACGGCAGCAGTGAAAGAGTTCTTTGGTTCTTCCCAGCTGTCACAGTTTATGGATCAGAATAACCCGCTGGGTGAGTTGACACATAAGAGACGTTTGTCAGCTCTTGGACCGGGAGGTCTTTCCAGAGACCGTGCCGGATTCGAGGTGCGTGACGTACACTATTCCCATTACGGAAGAATGTGTCCGATCGAGACTCCCGAGGGTCCGAACATCGGTCTGATCAACTCTCTTGCATGCTATGCAAGGATCAACCAGTACGGATTTATCGAGGCGCCGTACCGCAAGATTGACAAGTCAGATCCGGCGAATCCGCGCGTAACGGATGAAGTAGTCTACATGACTGCGGACGAAGAAGATAACTACCATGTGGCTCAGGCGAATACGCCTCTGGATGAGGAAGGACATTTCGTAAATAAGAATGTATCCGGTCGTTACCGCGAAGAGACACAGGAATATGAGAGAAATAAATTCGACTATATGGACGTATCCCCGAAGATGGTATTCTCCGTGGCTACGGCCCTGATCCCGTTCCTGCAGAACGACGATGCGAACCGTGCCCTCATGGGATCGAACATGCAGCGTCAGGCGGTGCCGCTTCTTACTACAGAGGCTCCGGTAGTCGGTACGGGAATGGAAGTTAAGGCAGCCGTTGACTCCGGCGTGTGTATTGTCGCAGAGCAGGCAGGTACGGTTGAAAGCTCCACTTCCAAGGAAATTGTGATCCGCCATGAAGACGGAACAAAGAAGTCATACAAGCTGACGAAGTTCCAGAGAAGTAACCAGAGCAACTGCTATAATCAGAGACCGATCGTGGATAAAGGCGACGTTGTTGAAGCAGGACAGGTAATTGCAGACGGTCCGTCTACTTCCGGCGGCGAGATGGCGCTGGGCAAAAACCCGCTGATCGGATTCATGACATGGGAAGGTTACAACTACGAGGATGCCGTTCTCTTAAGTGAGAGGCTGGTACAGGATGACGTTTATACTTCCGTTCACATCGAAGAATATGAGGCGGAAGCCAGAGATACAAAGCTTGGACCCGAGGAGATCACAAGAGATATTCCGGGTGTGGGCGACGATGCTCTGAAAGATCTGGATGAGAGAGGTATCATCCGTATCGGAGCTGAGGTGCGTGCAGGCGATATTCTCGTCGGAAAAGTAACTCCGAAAGGAGAGACAGAGCTGACTGCCGAGGAGAGACTGCTCCGCGCTATCTTCGGTGAGAAGGCACGTGAGGTAAGAGATACTTCCCTGAAAGTGCCTCACGGTGAATACGGTATTGTTGTGGATGCCAAGGTATTTACAAGGGAGAATGGCGACGAACTGTCACCGGGTGTAAATCAGGCGGTCCGTATCTATATTGCACAGAAGAGAAAGATTTCCGTCGGAGATAAAATGGCGGGACGTCACGGTAACAAGGGTGTCGTTTCCCGCGTGCTCCCGGTTGAGGATATGCCGTTCCTGCCGAACGGACGTCCGCTTGATATCGTGCTCAACCCGCTGGGTGTGCCGTCACGTATGAATATCGGACAGGTACTTGAGATCCATCTGAGTCTTGCTGCAAAAGCGCTTGGATTTAACATCTCCACACCGGTATTCGACGGCGCGAACGAGGTTGATATCATGGATACCCTCGACCTTGCAAATGATTATGTAAACCTTGAGTGGGACGAATTCGAGAAGAAACACGGTGAGGAGCTTCTGCCGGAAGTTCTTCAGTATCTCTCTGACAATAGAGAGCACAGGAAGCTGTGGAAAGGCGTACCGCTCTCCAGAGACGGTAAGGTACGCTTAAGAGACGGACGTACGGGAGAATTCTTCGACAGCCCGGTTACGATCGGACACATGCACTACCTGAAGCTGCATCATCTTGTCGATGATAAGATCCATGCACGTTCTACCGGCCCGTATTCACTTGTTACACAGCAGCCGCTGGGTGGAAAGGCTCAGTTCGGAGGACAGCGTTTCGGAGAGATGGAGGTGTGGGCTCTCGAGGCCTACGGCGCGTCTTATACACTGCAGGAGATTCTGACTGTGAAGTCAGATGATGTTGTCGGACGTGTTAAGACTTATGAGGCTATCATCAAAGGCGAGAACATTCCGGAACCAGGTATTCCAGAGTCCTTCAAGGTACTCTTGAAAGAGCTGCAGTCACTGGCGCTTGACGTTCGTGTACTGCGCGATGACAATACAGAAGTTGAGATCATGGAGAATGTGGATTACGGTGAAACAGATCTGCGTCATATCATCGAGGGAGACAGAAAGTACCGCGATGAGAATGAATCTTTCGGCGATCATGGCTTTACGGAACAGGAATTCGTAGGTGAAGAGCTGGAGGATGTTGAGCCGGAAGAGGAACCGGATGACAGTGATCTGGAAAGCATCGAATTCGACGAGTATTCCGGATATGATGAAAACTAATGGGAGGAGCCAAATCTATGCCAAATAACAATGAACAACAATATCAACCGTTAACCTTTGATGCGATCAGGATCGGGCTGGCTTCACCGGAAAAGATCCTGGAATGGTCCAGAGGCGAGGTGACAAAGCCGGAGACGATCAACTACAGAACATTAAAGCCTGAGAAAGATGGTCTGTTCTGTGAAAGAATCTTCGGACCGAGCAAGGACTGGGAGTGTCACTGCGGTAAGTATAAAAAGATCCGCTACAAAGGCGTTGTATGCGACCGATGCGGTGTTGAAGTTACAAAGGCAAGTGTGCGCCGCGAACGTATGGGCCACATTGCTCTTGCAGCTCCGGTATCCCATATCTGGTACTTCAAGGGAATTCCGAGCCGTATGGGTCTGATCCTTGACATTTCTCCGAGAACTCTGGAAAGAGTGCTTTACTTTGCTTCTTACATTGTTCTTGATAAAGGAGAAACTGACCTTCAGAATAAGCAGATCCTCTCTGAAGCGGAGTATCAGGAGATGAGAGAAAAGTGGGGCGGCAGCGCATTCCGCGTAGGCATGGGAGCCGAGGCGATCAAAGAACTTCTCGAGAATATTGATCTGGAGAAAGAGTGCGATGAGCTTCAGAAGTCACTGGAGAACGCCACAGGACAGAAGAGAGCAAGGATCGTAAAGAGACTTGAAGTTGTAGAGGCGTTTCTTGAGTCAGGCAACCGTCCGGAGTGGATGATTCTGACGGCGATTCCGGTCATCCCGCCGGATCTGCGTCCGATGGTGCAGCTTGACGGAGGACGTTTTGCTACGTCTGATTTAAATGATCTTTACAGAAGAATCATCAATAGAAATAACCGTCTGAAGAGACTGCTGGAGCTGGGAGCGCCGGATATCATCGTGCGCAATGAGAAACGTATGCTTCAGGAGGCGGTAGACGCCCTGATCGACAATGGCCGCCGCGGCCGTCCGGTCACAGGTCCGGGAAACAGAGCGCTGAAATCTCTGTCTGATATGCTGAAAGGTAAATCAGGACGTTTCCGTCAGAACCTGCTCGGAAAACGTGTCGACTATTCCGGACGTTCCGTTATCGTCGTAGGACCGGAACTGAAGATTTACCAGTGCGGTCTTCCAAAAGAGATGGCGATCGAGCTGTTCAAGCCGTTTGTTATGAAAGAGCTTGTTGCAAACGGAACAGCGCACAATATAAAGAATGCCAAGAAAATGGTCGAGAGACTCCAGCCGGAGGTATGGGATGTACTCGAGGAAGTAATCAAGGAGCATCCGGTTATGCTGAACCGTGCCCCCACACTTCACAGACTTGGTATTCAGGCGTTTGAGCCGATCCTTGTAGAAGGTAAGGCGATCAAGCTTCATCCGCTCGTATGTACTGCTTACAATGCGGACTTCGACGGAGACCAGATGGCGGTACACGTACCGCTGTCACAGGAAGCACAGGCTGAGTGCCGTTTCCTGCTCCTGTCTCCGAACAACCTGCTGAAACCGTCAGACGGTGGTCCGGTGGCTGTTCCGTCGCAGGATATGGTCCTTGGTATCTACTATCTGACACAGGTAAGACCGGGTGCCAAGGGAGAGGGAATGTTCTTCCGCAGCGTGAGCGAGGCGATCCTTGCTTATGAGAACGGATACATTACTCTGCATTCACAGATCAAGGTCCGCGTCTCCAAGACTATGCCGGATGGAACTGTGAAGACAGGAACCATCGATGCAACACTTGGACGCCTTCTGTTTAATGAGATCATTCCTCAGGACCTTGGCTTCGTTGACAGAGACGTGCCGGGCAATGAGCTGAAGATGGAAATTGATTTCCATGTAGGTAAGAAACAGTTAAAGCAGATCCTCGAGAAAGTCATTAATACACACGGTGCTACACAGACAGCGGAAGTACTTGATGATGTGAAATCCATCGGTTACAAATATTCTACAAGAGCTGCCATGACCGTATCTATTTCAGATATGACTGTGCCGCCGCAGAAACCGCAGATGATCGAGGAAGCCCAGAATACTGTGGACCGGATCACGAAGAACTACAAGCGTGGTCTTATCACAGAGGAAGAGCGTTATAAAGAAGTCGTAGAGACATGGAAAGCAACGGATGATAAACTGACCGAAGCTCTGCTTTCCGGTCTGGATAAATATAATAACATCTATATGATGGCAGATTCCGGAGCCCGTGGTTCTGACAAGCAGATCAAACAGCTTGCCGGTATGCGTGGTCTTATGGCCGATACAACAGGACGTACCATCGAGCTGCCGATCAAGTCCAACTTCCGTGAAGGTCTGGACGTACTGGAATACTTCATGTCCGCCCATGGAGCACGTAAAGGTCTGTCCGATACGGCTCTGCGTACAGCCGATTCCGGTTACCTGACAAGACGTCTGGTAGACGTATCCCAGCAGCTGATCATCCATGATACAGACTGTGTGGGACCGGATGAGGAGATTCCGGGAATGTATGTACATGCATTTACGGACGGAAATGAAGAGATTGAGAGCCTGCAGGATCGTATCACAGGACGTTTCTCCTGCGAGGATATCAAAGATAAAGACGGCAATGTACTTGTGAAGAAGAATCACATGATTACACCGCACCGTGCGGAGCGTGTAATCAAGAAAGGTGTGGATGAGAACGGAGAACCGATCAGCAAGGTCAAGATCCGTACGATCCTTACCTGCCGCTGCAAGGACGGCGTATGTGCGAAGTGCTATGGAGCCAACATGGCGACCGGTGAAGTCGTACAGGTCGGAGAGGCTGTCGGTATCGTGGCTGCCCAGTCCATCGGTGAGCCGGGTACACAGCTTACCATGCGTACGTTCCATACCGGTGGAGTTGCCGGCGATGATATCACACAGGGTCTTCCCCGTGTCGAGGAACTTTTTGAGGCAAGAAAGCCGAAGGGACTTGCAATCATCACAGAGTTTGCCGGAAAGGCAACGATCAGCGATACAAAGAAGAAACGCGAGGTTATTGTTACAAACGACGAAACAGGCGAATCGAAAGCCTACCTCATTCCGTACGGATCACGTATCAAGATCCAGGACGGAGATATGCTTGAGGCCGGCGACGAGCTTACTGAAGGTAGTGTAAATCCGCACGATATCCTGAAGATCAAAGGTCTGCGTGCAGTTCAGGATTATATGCTCCGAGAGGTACAGCGCGTATATCGTTTGCAGGGTGTTGATATCAACGATAAGCATATCGAGGTTATCGTACGCCAGATGCTGAAGAAAGTCCGTGTGGAGGAGAAAGGTGATTCCGAATTCCTTCCGGGCACAATGGTAGATGTCCTGGAGTTCGAGGATGTGAACAAGCAGCTTGAAGCAGAGGGCAAAGAGGCTGCCGTAGGAGAGCAGATCATGCTCGGTATTACGAAAGCGTCACTTGCTACAGATTCTTTCCTGTCCGCGGCATCTTTCCAGGAGACGACGAAAGTACTGACAGAGGCGGCTATTAAGGGTAAAGTTGATCATCTGAAAGGTCTGAAAGAGAACGTTATCATCGGTAAACATATTCCGGCTGGTACGGGTATGAAAAAATACCGTGATGTAGCTCTGAATACAGATATCCATATGGAACAGGAACTGGATCTGGACGACGATCTGGAGCTGGATCTGGAAATGGATCCGGAAGACAGCGCAGCCGAGGCATCAGCAGAAGAAGCGCCGGAGACCGCAGAAGAGACAACTGAAGCAGCGACAGAAGAAAATCCGACAGAGGATACAAACGCTGAAGAGCAAGAATAAGATATAGAAAACAGATGATAAGAAAGACCTGTCAGAAAATTGACAGGTCTTTCTTTACGTTTCTTCATC
This sequence comes from Candidatus Mediterraneibacter surreyensis, assembly GCA_019118885.1. Lineage (GTDB taxonomy): Bacteria > Bacillota > Clostridia > Lachnospirales > Lachnospiraceae > Mediterraneibacter > Mediterraneibacter surreyensis. The sequence goes on from DWYB01000015.1 coordinate 8,120, forward strand.
TTCGGCCATACGATAGCCAACCCCCACTTCAGTGAAGATATATTTTGGCTGAGCGGGATCATCCTCTATTTTGCGGCGTATATTTGCCATATTCACGCGGAGAATCTTATTATCCCCATCTGCATATGGCCCCCATACATTGGAGAGGATGGAGGAGTATGTGATCACTTTCCCGGAATTCTGAGCAAGGTAGGCCACGATCTTGTATTCGATCGGTGTAAGATGAATGTCTTCACCATTTACCTTTAAGATTCTTTTGGAAAAATCCAGTGTCATACCATTATGTTTATACGGGCGAATATAAAGTGTACTGTCTGTGCGCAGACGATTACTGTGACGCAGAGAAGCACGGATACGGGCCAGAAGCTCGGATGTACCGAAAGGTTTTGTAATATAATCGTCAGCCCCCAGATCCAGAGCGAGCACCTTTTCCCTCTCGGCAGTGCGGGCCGAGATAACAATAATTGGAATACTGCTCCAGGTCCGTACCTCGCGTATAAGATCATCCCCATTCATATCGGGAAGACCAAGATCCAGAAGAATAATGTCAGGACACTGCGAACGGATCAGTTCAAGGCCCTGTGTTCCACTATCAGCATAAAGTACGCGGTATTCGTGACGTTTGAGAACTTTTCCCATGAAAGTTTGTATGTTTTTTTCGTCTTCGATAATAAGAACCGAGCATTTAGGCATTGTCGTAATCCTCCTTTTCTTTTGGAAGAATAAAAGTAAATTCCGCACCGTGGATATGATTTGAAGCGGTGATTTCTCCATTGTGTGCCTGGATGATCGTCTTACATATAGACAGACCGATACCAATCCCTTTGTGTCCGTCAGATGTTTCAGACATTGTCTGCTGACCTTCAAAGATATAAGGCAGCTGTTTTTCGTTGATTCCCTTGCCGTGATCCCGCACTGTAAAGGATATACGGTCTTTTTCTTCTCTTATGATCAGCTCGATTGGTTCTTTGCTTCCGGAATGAAGATAGGCATTTTCCATCAGATTGATCAGCACCTGCTCGATAAGAGTGGGATCCATCGAGAGAATAAGAAAATTATTGGGCATATCTACATGTATTTTTATATCAGGGAGTCTTTTTCGCAGACGAAGGATAGCCTCGGAGACAACTTCTTCCACTATTTCAGGAGATTTTTTGACCTTGTCTGCCTCATTATCTTTGATGCGTGTGACGGTGAGCAGGTTTTCTACCATATTCAGGAGCCATTGCGCATCTTCTTTGATATTTCCCATCAGTTCCGTGCGGTCCTCTTCGGACAGTTCCCGATAATTTTCAAGATAGGATGAAGAAGACCCTATAATGCCTGTAAGAGGAGTTCTCAGGTCATGGGATACAGCCCTTAGAAGATTAGCACGCAATTTTTCCTTATCCGCTTCAACCAGTTCTTTCTCGCGTTCTGCAATGGCCTGTCTCTGACGTTTCAGTGCCGTGGTGGTCGCGCTGGTGATCAGTGAGATGGCAAGCATTCCGATAAAGGTAACCGGATATCCGGTCAGAGAAAAATTAAACCTGAAGTATGGGTAAGAGAAAAAATAATTTACCGCAACAACACAAAAAACTGATGAAATAATCCCTAAAATGTATCCTGATGTGTACAGTGCGGTCAGGATTAGCGCAAGCGTATATACGATTGTTGTATTTGCCACATTCTTATTTCCAAAATAGAAAAAGCCAAAAGATATAACAGTTGCAGCCGTAAGCATCAGTAAGGTGAATGCAATCTCGGATATAACTCGTTTATTCATAGTCTCATGATAGTCAGAGCGCGCCGAAGCGCGCTCAGGATAAACAATTTATAAAAACATGTAATATTATATTGGTTCACCGGCTTTGTATTTGCGGAGTACATTCTGAATTCTTTCGTTCGGGCTCAAAATAGAGCTAAGTGAGCCGTCATGATTCAGTGTATCAATGATGAGTGCAATATATTTGCTCATATCACAATTGATATAATAAGGTTTAGAGAGAAGTTCCGGCGTCTGATAGATCAGATTTGTGGTAAGAATGCCGGAGATAATTCCTTCCTCATAAGCTTTGTCGAATTTCTCAAGGCCGTTGGTGAACAGTCCGAATGTAGCAGCAGCAAAAATCCTCTTTGCCTTTCTGCGTTTTAACTCTGTTGCCACATCAATGATACTGTCTCCGGAGGAGATCATATCATCAATGATGATCACGTCTTTCCCTTCTACGGAACTTCCAAGAAATTCATGGGCAACGATCGGATTACGGCCGTTTACAATGGTTGTATAATCACGGCGTTTATAGAACATACCCATATCAAGCCCAAGCACGTTGGCAAGATAAACGGCACGGTTCGTTCCGCCCTCGTCCGGACTGATCGCCATCATATGGTCGCTGTCGATCTGCAGGTCTTTTACCGTTCGGAGAAGGCCTTTTATAAACTGATAAGTTGGAGCTACAGAATCAAAACCGCTCAGCGGGATTGCATTCTGAACCCGGGGGTCATGAGCGTCAAAAGTAATGATGTTCTCCGCGCCCATTCGTACAAGTTCCTGAAGGGCCAGCGCGCAGTCAAGAGATTCTCTTGAATTTCTTTTATGCTGACGGCTTTCGTACAGAAATGGCATGATGACGTTGATACGCCGCCCCTTTCCGCCGATAGCTGCAATGATCCTCTTAAGATTTTGGAAATGGTCATCGGGAGACATGTGATTGGTCTGGCCGGTCAGTGAATAGGTGACGCTGTAATTGCATACGTCAACCATCAGATAGAGATCTTTGCCGCGTACAGATTCCCCGATGATTCCTTTTGCTTCGCCGGAACCAAATCGCGGCACTTTTGCATTGATCAGATAAGTATCTTTTTCATAGCCGGAAAAGGCGATGTCATCTTTGTATTCGTGCGCGCTTTCGTGACGCCATTTTACAAGATAATCATCTACTTTTTTACCAAGTTCCTTACATCCTGTCAGCGCGATAAGTCCGAGACTGCCAACCGGGATATTTTCTAAAATTCTTTCTGTTCGGCGTACCATTAATGTTCCTCCCTGTGTTCTAACTTTTTTCTGATACGTATATCATCACCGATGATCTTCAACAATGCATAATTGCTTGTGATCCTGGAAAACGACCTCTCAGTATAGAGGTCGGCGATAGATTCCAGAGACAGATTTGTTGAGATAATCGTTGATTTCCTGTGTATGAGCCTTTCATTGATGCAGGTAAAAAATTGTGCGGTGATAAAGGCGTTAGTATATTCACTCCCCAGATCATCTATGATCAGAAGATCACAGTTGAAGATATAGTCAGACATATTTTTGGAGTCTATATCATTCTTATCAAACTTTGTCTGGGCAAGCGTATTAAAAAGCTGCGGAGCTGAAAAATAAATAACAGAGAATTCTTTTTCCATAATCTCTCGGGCAATACAAGTGGAAAGGAAAGTCTTTCCTACACCTACACTGCCATAAAAAAAGAGATTCTGAAACTCTTCTCCGAAAGTGTCGATAAAACGACGACAGATTTTCAGCGTATCCTCCATCATAGCCCGGGCGCTTCGCCCGGTTGTTTTATCATATAGTGCAGAGGGATAAAAATCAAGTCTGAAATGTTCAAAAGATGCCTCTGTTGGAAATTCTTTGATATTTGACTGGTCATATAACAGCTGTATGACTGCTTTTTTAAAGCAGTGGCACTTCTGGTTTCCGATATATCCGGTATCTTTGCAGTCAGGACAATCATAAATCGGATCGAGATAATTCTCGGGAAATCCTGCAGAAGTCAGAAGGTGCTTTTTGCTGCTGCGCAGGATCTCCAGCTCTTCCTTTAATGAGGAAAGGGCGTTCTCATCTCCGTTTAACAGCTTTTTTCCGTATTGAACGGAGAGGATGGAGATAGACTCGTCAAGCGACTTAAATTCAGGAAGTTTCTTATAGACTTCTTCGTAGCGGGCGTTCTGAAGATCGTGATTCTTAAGACGGATCTGTTCATATTCCCGCATGATTGCATAATATTGTGAATTTTTAAGTGCCATGGATATGCTCCTTTTAATTACTGTTTAATAATTGCTCTTCCAGGGAATCCATATCATAGCTGCGCCGTTCAAAGTTATTGAGGTTTTTTGTTACAGTTCTGGATCTGGAGACCGCCTTGCCTGTACTGCGCTCTTTTTGGTATTCCTCGTCCAGCGAAGTAATATCCTTAAGATGGCGTATATTTCTTTCGCGCCATTTGGTAAGAATTTTGTCTGCATATTCAAAACTGGGCTGGTGGGTTGCTGATATGGTGCGGCGACAGGCTTCCGCTATAATATCAGAAGAAAAACCGTATTCTTCCGCCCATTTTCTGATATATGTAAGTTCCGAAGCTGCCGGTCCGCGATTTTTAATACCGAAAGCATTCAGAACAGTGTAGCAGCTGCGATTGTAAAGCATGGATTCTTCTTTTGCCTGGGTTACGGTCTCGATGCCGGATTCTGCCCATGAAAAAGCTACCTTTTGAATATAATGCATACTTTTGTGACCGTTTTCCACACAGGTTTCAAGAAGATATTCGATCAGATCCGCAGACATATGCAGTGTGTCATAAAAATATGTGATCGTTTCCATTTCCGAGCGGGTAAGTGTTTTTCCAAGATATTGTTCCGCGATAAAAAGTAAGGATTTGATTTCTTTCTGGGCGCGGAACGAATCAATCGGAACCGCTTTCCGGGATGCTGCGGTAGCGGCAGGCGCTTTCTGGGCGGAAATCTCCAGCGTGTCCTTTGAGACGGCAGCTGTTTTATTCGGACGGGCTGTTTTCTGAAGCTCCAGACCGGTGATCTTACCGTCGGGGTCATGTTCCAGGCGGAGAAGCCCCTGTTTTTCCCAGTATCGGAAAGCACGCAGGATATCGTTTTCTGTATTGTTGAGACAATCCGCGATCGTGGCGATCGTGATAGATGAACAGGGATCGTCCAGATGGCGGAGAAGGAAGAGATAAACCTTTACAAATTCACCGTTTGCATCGATCATGTAATTGTCTATAAAATCATTTGGAAGCAGAGTAGCATTTGTCTGGAATCTGTTTTTCAGTGTTAATGTCTTCATAATCTTCTTGTCCCACTTTCTTATACATTAAAGTACACTTATTGATAAAGTGTAAAATGGAAAGCGGACCGCTGATCCGCTTTCCTTACCTAACTAATATAGCATTTTCCTGTAAAGTTAAAAAGGATTTTTTCGTGGGTAAGTAGCTCTTTTTTGTAGATAACTCTGTGCAGAAAGTGTGGATAACTCTTACAATGCCTGTAAACACTGCGTTTCTGTCTTGTGTATATGCGGATTTATCTGAGAAGATCCTCCCCCACTGTGACAATATCGCCTGCACCCATTGTAATAAGCAGATCACCAGCTTTACAGTTTTCCTTTAAGAATGCCTCAATATCCCCGAAAGTAGGGAAGTAATGAGCATCTGTTCCGAGCTTTTTGACTTCTTCTGCAAGGTCTGCAGAGGAAATGCCCAGAGTATCTGTCTCGCGAGCTGCATAAATATCAGCGAGAACAAGATGATCTGCGTGAGAGAGAGCCTCGGCAAACTCGTGGAAGAATGCCTTGGTACGGGTATAAGTGTGGGGCTGAAAAACACACCATACTTTATTGTGAGGATAGTGCTTAGCAGCCTTTAGCGTAGCGGCGATTTCCGTCGGGTGATGTGCATAGTCGTCTACTACAGTTACGCCGTTAAATTCTCCTTTATATTCAAATCTACGGTCTGTTCCGGTGAAGGATAAAAGTCCTTTCTTGATAACATCCATAGGAACATTAAGCAGTTCCGCAACCGCGATCGCCGAGAGCGCGTTGGATACGTTGTGGTCTCCCGTAACGGACAACACAATATGATCCGTATGTTTTCCGTGTTTGATGAGATCAAAAGAAACATGTCCTTTCTCATCGTAAGTGATATGATCGGCGCTGTAATCAAAATCAGAGGAAGAACCGTAAGTGACAACCCTGCAAGGCAGACCACTGTAAATCTCCTGATAATCCGTAATGTCTCCATTAATAACCAGAGTACCGTCTTCCGGCAGCAGTTCTGCAAACTGTCGGAATGAATGGCGGATATCTTCCAGATCTTTAAAGAAATCGAGGTGATCTTCCTCAATATTCAGGATCACGCTGATCTTCGGGAAAAAATGAAGAAAGCTGTTCGTATATTCACAGGCTTCCGTGACAAAAGTCTGTGAACCGCCGACACGGATATTACCGCCGATGGCTTTCAGGATTCCCCCTACAGAGATAGTTGGATCCAGATCAGCCTCCAAAAGGATGTGGGAGATCATGGAAGTAGTCGTTGTCTTTCCGTGGGTTCCGGAGACTGCAATCGGTGTGTCATAGTTTTTCATAAGCTGTCCGAGCAGCTCCGCGCGGGTCAGCATGGGGATTTTCTGTGCAACGGCCTCGATCAGCTCCGGATTGCTCCGATTGATAGCGGCAGTGTAAACGACACAGTCGATATCAGGGGTGATATTTTCCGCTTTCTGGCCGTAGGCTATGCGAGCGCCTTCAGATGCCAGTTTCTTCGTGAGCGGTGATTCTTTTGAATCAGAACCGGAAACGGTAAATCCTTCTTCCAGAAGAATTTCAGCGAGTCCGCTCATGCTGATTCCGCCGATCCCGATAAAATGAATATGGATAGGTTTTTTAAAATCAATTTTATACATAGGTATTCCTCTTCTCTATTTTTTTGCTTTAACAGTCATAAAATACCTCAGCCTTTTATATTATACTATATATAGAAAAAAATAAAAGCAGTTCTTTTTTGTGCAAAATTGATAAAAAGTTCAAAAAAAACAAGAAAAAAATGTAAATAATTATTCTCTAAACACAAATATATGGTATAATAAACGCATATAACTAGAAATGAGGTGACGCAATGTTTAAAAAGGAAATGATTGCCATGCTGTTAGCGGGCGGGCAGGGCAGTCGACTTGGGGTCCTGACGGCAAAAGTCGCGAAACCTGCTGTGGCTTTTGGCGGTAAATACAGGATCATTGATTTTCCGCTTAGCAACTGTATTAATTCGGGGATAGACACTGTAGGAGTGCTGACGCAGTATCAGCCCCTGCGTCTGAATACACATATAGGTATCGGTATTCCCTGGGATCTGGATCGCAATGTGGGAGGGGTATCCATCCTTCCGCCGTATGAAAAAAGCTCTAACAGTGAGTGGTATACCGGTACGGCGAATGCGATCTACCAGAATTTAAATTATATGGAAACGTATAATCCGGATTATGTGCTGATCCTTTCGGGCGATCATATTTATAAAATGGATTATGAAGTCATGCTGGATTTCCATAAGGCAAACAAAGCGGATGTAACGATCGCTGCAATGCCTGTACCCATTGAAGAGGCAAGCAGATTCGGTATCGTGGTCACAGACGGCGATAATCGGATTACACAGTTTGAAGAGAAGCCGGAGAAACCGGGCAGCAATCTGGCTTCTATGGGGATCTATATTTTCAGCTGGCCGGTGCTCAAGGAAGCGCTCATAAAGCTGAAAGACCAGCCGAACTGCGATTTTGGAAAACATATCATTCCTTATTGTTATGAAAAGGGAGACAGGCTGTTTGCGTATGAATATAACGGCTATTGGAAAGACGTAGGTACATTGAGCTCTTACTGGGAAGCCAATATGGAGCTGATCGATATTATTCCGGAATTTAATCTCTATGAGGAATTCTGGAAGATCTATACAAACAGCGCGAATATTCCACCTCAGTATATCGCGGAGCAGGGTGTGGTAGACCGTTGTATCATCAGCAATGGATCTGAGATCTATGGAGAAGTGCACAGTTCGGTCCTGGGCGGCAGCGTGACGGTCGGTAAAGGAAGCGTGGTGCGGGACTCTATTATCATGCAGGGCGTGACGATTGGAGAGAACTGTGTTATCGAGAAAGCGATCATAGCGGAGGATACGGTGATAGGAGATAACGTTGTGATCGGTATCGGCAGCGATGTGCCGAACAAGTCAAAACCGAATATTTACAGCGGCGGTCTGGCAACGATCGGAGAGAGTTCCGTGATACCGGCCGGCGTACAGATTGGTAAAAATACTGCTGTCAGCGGCGTGACAACTCCGGAAGACTATGTGGGAGGCGTGCTTGAGAGCGGGGAGACATTGATAAAGGCAGGTGACAGAGTATGAGAGCAGTAGGGATTATCCTGGCAGGCGGCAACAGCAGGAAGATGCATGAACTGACCGCAAAGCGTGCGGTGGCGGCCATGCCGATCGCGGGCAGTTACAGGGCGATCGATTTCGCACTCAGTAATATGACGAATTCTCATATTCAGAAAGTCGCTGTGCTGACCCAATATAATGCAAGATCATTGAATGAACATTTAAACTCATCTAAATGGTGGGATTTCGGAAGAAAACAGGGAGGACTTTTCGTATTTACTCCTACGATCACGGCGGACAATGGATATTGGTACAGGGGAACAGCTGATGCAATCTATCAGAATCTTGATTTTCTGAGAAAGTGTCATGAGCCATACGTGATCATAACATCCGGCGATGCAGTGTACAAGCTGGATTACAATAAGGTTTTGGAGTATCACATAGCAAAAAAAGCAGATATTACAGTTGTGTGTAAAGAACTTGGACCAAATGAGGATGCCACCCGGTTCGGCACGATCCGTATGAACGAGGCGTGCAGGATTGAAGAATTTGAAGAAAAGCCTATGGTGGCTCATTCCCAGACGGTTTCTACCGGTATTTATATAATAAGGAGAAGACAGCTTATAGATCTGGTGGAACATTGCGCTGAGGAAGAAAGACATGATTTTGTAACCGATATCCTGATTCGGTATAAGAATCTGAAAAAGATATATGGTTATAAAATAAACAGCTACTGGAGTAACATCTCGACAGTGGACGCATATTATCGGACGAATATGGATTTCCTGAAGCCGGAAGTGCGAAATTATTTCTTTAAAGAGCTCCCGAGCGTCTATTCCAAGGTCAGCGATCAGCCGCCGGCAAAATATAATCCCGGCGCAGTCGTAAAAAACAGCCTGGTTGGAAGCGGAAGCATCATCAATGGAACAATAGAAAATTCCATAATCTTTAAAAAAGTATTTGTCGGAAATAATTGTGTGATCAAGAATTCCATTATTCTGAATGATGTATACCTTGGTGATAATACTTATATTGAAAACTGCATCGTTGAGAGCCGTGACACGATCAGGGCAAACACAAGGCACGTCGGAGAAAATGGTGTGAAAGTTGTAGTTGAAAAGAATGAACGATATGCATTATGACCCTGTATAGACAAGAAAAAGTAAAGGGATGCAGGGCTGTAAGGGAGGATTTTGGACTAGATATTTGAGACTTGACGTATATAGCTGAACAGGCCCCGCGCGTAATGCAACAGAGAAAGGAGACCTGGAGAGTATGCAGATCACAGATGTACGTGTACGTAAAGTTGCAAAAGAGGGAAAATTAAAAGCCGTGGTATCTATCACGATCGACGATGAGTTCGTTGTTCATGATATTAAGGTGATAGAAGGGGAAAAAGGACTGTTTATTGCAATGCCGAGCAAGAAAGCTTTGGACGGCGAATATCGCGATATTGCTCATCCGATCAATTCCGGTACAAGGGAAAGAATCCAGTCAACGATTCTGAATAAATATGAAGAAGCGCTGGAAGAGGAAGAGCCGGTTGTGGTTGATGAGATGTAGTAAGAACAGGTAAAAAGCTCGGACTGTAAAGAACGGGAAAATAAATATGGAAAAGTATCGGGCTGCCGTATCGCTGGGATGCGGCAGCCTGATTTGTATTAAAAGGAATACTTTTGCTCGTCTGGCAGTTCAAATGATATTGGCTGTCCACTGTCAGGATGCCTAAATTCAAGCCGGTATGCGCACAATTTCAGCGGAGTGTTATTGATTTCATGCATAGTATTGCCGAAGTTCGGTTCGCTGGAAGAATTTTTTCCGTACTTCCTGTCCCCGACAAGAGGGTATCCCATATGAGACATCTGAACCCGAATCTGATGATGACGTCCGGTGTCGAGTTTTATTGTTACAAGCGAGGTGACGGGGCGGGTATCTTGATAGATTTTTTCAACCCGATAGTGAAGTCTTGCCAGTTTCGCTCCGGGTATATCTTTTGCGCAGATATGGGAGATATTGGATCGCCCATCTTTAATCATATAGTTTTCCAGCGTGCCCTCGGATGGGGAGGGAATACCGACAACAACGGCGTGGTAATATTTGCCGAATGCTGAGGAGGTGAGCTGCTGATTTAAATTTTTTGCGGCAGCAGGAGTTTTGGCAAACACGAGAAGCCCCTCGACCGGCTGATCCAGACGGTGGATGACGGAAAGATAAGGCGGTCTGTTCCCGGCTGATTTCCGGCTGGCGGAAATCAGATGATTCTTTAAAAGACTTACCATATCTTTTGTCCCTATGCGTGCACTTTGTACAGGAATACCGGCGGGCTTATGGCAGACGATGATGTGGGGATCTTCATATATGATAATTGTACTGATATCTGATTTCATTGTTATGCTCCTTTTGAATATATGATGCGTGGATTTTGCAGTTTATTTCCGCTCTGTTTTCTTGACTTTTATATAGGCAGCGGCTAAACTGATTATCGTATAAAAGAATTTTAAGGTCAAGCTCTTAAGGAGGCAATTTATGATAAACAACGACTGGGAAAAGTTTGGAGATGAGCTCCGCAGGACCATACAGGATGCGGTTGACAGCCGGGATTTCAGCAGACTGAATCAGACGGTTTCAGATACGGTCGGACGGGCTATGGATACTGTATCCCGGGGGCTGAAAAACGGCGGGTGGTACAGAAGTCCCGGTCAAAGCGGGTGGGGATCGCAGACGGATGACAGCACGTATAACGGAACATCAGACAATAGAGCGAATGAAGGTAATGAATCCGGAACAACGGAGCATCAGGGAGATCGGCAGACAGTGCGTCCGGCGAAGAGGCTGCTGTATCTGAAAGGTACTTCGACAAAGATCGGAGGCATATTTCTTGCGGCAACGGGCTATGTTTTTGCAGCAGGTTCTCTCATATTTCTTTTGCTCCTGGCATTAGGAGCAGCAGCGACAGGCTGGGATCTGGTGCTGCAGTTTGGTATAGGTACATTCGGAGTTTTTGCCCTGATCTTTCTGATCATGGGAGCGACCGGTACGAATATGGCTTGTTCTGTAGGCCGCTTCCGAAAGTATGTAAAGATCCTGCAGGACAGGGAATACTGTGATGTAAAAGAGCTTGCGCAGAGGACAGGCCGTTCGGTAAAGGCTGTTGTGAAAGATTTAAAGAAAATGATAAAAAAAGGCTGGTTTTGTCAGGGGCATCTGGATGAGCGTGAAACTTGCCTGATGACCAGTAATGAGGCGTACAGTCAGTATACGGGTCTGATGGAACGGATGAAACAGGAAAAAGCAGAGCGTGAAGCTGCGGAAGCAAGGCAGAAGCAGGAGTATTCAAAGTTATCCCCCGAGGTAAAGAAAGTTATTGAGGCGGGGGATGAATATGTGAGAAAGATTCGAAAAGCAAATGACGCGATCCCCGGAGAAGAGATATCGGAAAAGATCGCCCGTATGGAGATGCTGGTGGATCGTATCTTTGACCGGGTGGAGGAACATCCGGAATCTGTCAGCGATATTCGAAAACTGATGGAATATTACCTTCCTATGACAATCAAACTTCTGGATGCGTATGAAGATCTGGATGCGCAGCCGGTGCAGGGAGAGAATATTATTTCATCGAAGCAGGAGATTGAGAGGACGATAGATACGCTGAATACAGCATTTGAAAAACTTCTGGATGATCTGTTTCAGGACACGGCGTGGGATCTGTCCTCTGATATTTCCGTGCTGCAGACAATGCTGGCGCAGGAAGGGCTGACAGAGGACGGCCTGAAAAGTGCAGGGAAGAATATTTAAACGGATTGAAGCAGATGACAGGCGTCCGCTTTTTATATCACAGATTAAAAATAATAAATGGAGGAAAAGAAAATGGGCAATGATTTTCAGGATGTAAGCACAGCACCTACACTGACACTGGATCCGTTCCAGACACAGGAGGCAAAGCAGCCGCCGGCAGAGGAAAAGAAAGAAGAACCGGCATTAGATGACAGCATTCTTACAGATGAAGAACGCAGGACGGTGGATGCATTTGCCCAGCAGATCGATCTGACCAATTCCACAATGGTACTGCAGTACGGAGCGGGAACCCAGAAGAAGATGGCGGATTTCTCAGAAGACGCACTCAATAATGTACGCTCGAAAGATCTCGGGGAAGTGGGAGAACTTTTAAGCGGCGTGGTAAAAGAATTGAAAGGCTTTGACGAAGAGGAGGAAAAGGGAGGAATCTTCGGTCTCTTTAAGAAAGCGTCCAATAAGATCGATTCCATGAAAGCAAAGTATGCCAAAGCCGAAGCAAATGTCAATGAGATCGTGAAAGTGCTTGAAAAGCATCAGGTACAGCTTATGAAAGACAGCGCGCTTCTGGATAAGATGTACGAGCTGAACCTGACATATTTTAAAGAATTGTCCATGTATATCCTTGCGGGTAAAAAGAAGCTGGCTGAAGTAAGGGATACTCAGCTCAAGGAGCTTCTGAACAAAGCAAAGCTGTCCGGCCTTCCGGAAGACGCGCAGGCGGCAAAAGATCTGGATTCGATGTGCAATCGTTTTGAGAAGAAGATCCATGATCTTGAGCTGACACGGATGATCTCGATCCAGACAGCTCCCCAGATCCGGCTTGTCCAGAACAATGATACATTGATGGTTGAGAAGATCCAGTCTACGATTGTCAATACTATTCCGCTGTGGAAGAGCCAAATGGTACTCGCCCTCGGCGTAGAGCATTCCGCACAGGCAGCGGCTGCACAGAGGGAAGTGACGGATATGACCAACGAACTTCTGAAGAAGAATGCGGAGAAGCTGAAGATGGCAACCATCGACACGGCAAAAGAGTCCGAACGGGGAATTGTGGATATGGAGACGCTAAAGTCGACGAACGAATCCCTGATCTCTACACTGGATGAGGTTATGAATATCCAGAGGGAAGGACGCCAGAAGAGAGCTGAGGCAGAGGAAGGCCTGCGCAACATGGAACAGGAACTCAAAGCAAAGCTGCTGGAGATTCAGGGGTAAATCTGTCTGTTTATTACAGGCGGAAGAGTTATGCCAGAATAACAGCCGGTTGACATACCGCGTGATTTCGGTTACAATCACAGTTACGGACAGCGATGAACGGGATTAGTATATACGGAAAAATGCTACAGAGAGAAGGCGGATGGTGCGAGCCTTTTGCAGGACTGTATAGAACCGGCCCGGGAGCTTCTGCATGAAAGTGCAGCGTATGTACCGCGTTAAGGACGAAAGAGTGAACTGCGCAGGCGCAGTTAATTAGGGTGGTACCGCCGGGATATCCGGTCCCTTGTTATGAGGGACACAAGATGTCCCGGCGTTCTTTTTATGAAGAAACGCATTTAGAAAATGTGTAAAGGAGAAGAAAAATGGCAAAGGAAAAGAAACTGGTACAGTCTATTACATCCAGAGATGAAGACTTCGCTCAGTGGTACACGGACGTTGTACGCGAAGCGAAGCTGTGTGATTATTCAGGCGTAAAAGGATGTCTGAATTACCTGCCGAACGGCTATGCGCTGTGGGAGAATATTCAGGCGGATCTTGACAGACGCTTTAAAGAGACGGGAGTGGAAAATGTATATCTTCCGGTCCTGATCCCGGAGAGTCTGCTCCAGAAGGAAAAAGACCATATCGAGGGCTTTGCTCCCGAGGTGGCATGGGTGACACACGGCGGAATGGAGCCGCTTCAGGAGCGCTTCTGCATCCGTCCTACATCCGAGACTCTGTTCTGCGATGTATGGAGCAAGACAGTGCAGTCCTACCGTGACCTGCCGAAGGTGTGGAACCAGTGGTGCTCTGTTCTCCGCTGGGAGAAGACTACAAGACCGTTCCTCCGCTCCAGAGAGTTCCTGTGGCAGGAGGGGCATACGATCCACGCGACATATGAGGAAGCGGAAGAGCGTACAAAGATGATGTGGGAAGTCTACAAGAGCTTTGTAGAAGATGACCTCGCAATTCCGGTTGTTGCAGGACGCAAGACAGAGAGCGAGAAATTTGCCGGAGCTCAGGATACTTATACGATCGAGGCGCTGATGCATGACGGACAGGCGCTTCAGTCTGCGACAAGTCATTTCTTCGGAAATGCATTCCCGGATGCGTTTAATATCAAATATGCAGATAAGAATAATGAACTTCACAGTGTCTATGAGACTTCATGGGGACTGTCAACGAGAATCATCGGAGCAATCATCATGGTACACGGTGATGACAGCGGTCTGGTGCTTCCGCCGAGGATCGCACCGGTCCAGACAAGAGTCATTCCGATCGCACAGCACAAAGAAGGTGTGCTCGATAAGGCAAATGAGCTTCTCGATGCGCTGAAGGCAGCAGGCTACCGCGCGAAGATCGATGATTCCGAGAAGAGCCCGGGATGGAAATTCAGCGAGCAGGAGATGCTTGGTATCCCGACACGTATCGAGATCGGCCCGAAAGATATTGAGAACGGACAGGTTGTAGTTGTACGCCGTGATACGAGAGAAAAGATTGTTGTTGCTATCGATGAGATCACGACAAAGCTCGGCGAGATCCTCGAGACGATCCAGAAAGATCTCTATGCAAAGGCAAAAGCATTTCTTGATGATCACATCAGCACGGCGGTTACGATGGACGAGATGAAAGATGCTGTCCAGAACAAGAAAGGTTTCGTTAAGGCAATGTGGTGCGGCGAGGAAGAGTGCGAGGATGAGATCAAAGCCCAGACAGGCGGCGTGACATCCAGATGTATTCCTATGGAAGAAGAGCATCTCTCCGATGTGTGCGTATGCTGCGGAAAACCGGCGAAACACATGGTTTACTGGGGAAGAGCATATTAAAATATCTGAAAATCAGTTGAGCTCTCCTGCGTGTCGTCATATAATTATGATTGGATAAATGATTTTCAGAAAGGTATGAGAACACAATGATATACAATAACATTCTAGAAGCAATGGGAAATACACCTTTGATCCGTCTGGAACGCATGGCAGAAGAAGGAAGCGCACAGATCCTCGTAAAGTTTGAGGGTCTTAACGTGGGCGGTTCCATTAAGACGAGGACTGCTTATAATATGATACGGGACGCTGAAGAAAAAGGGCTTATCAAAGAAGATACTATTATCGTTGAACCCACCAGCGGCAATCAGGGAATCGGTCTGGCTCTTGTTGGGGCGGTGCGCGGTTACAAAACAAGGATCATCATGCCTGATTCTGTCAGCGAGGAGCGCAGGAAGCTGATGAAGCATTACGGCGCGGAGGTTGTTCTGATCCATGACGCCGGTAATATCGGAGAGTGTATCGAAGAATGTCTGAATACGGCGCTGAGGCTGGCCAAGGAAGATCCGAGAGTCTTTGTACCCCAGCAGTTTGAAAATCCGGCCAATCCGGCAGTGCACAGATCTCAGACAGCTGTCGAGATTCTGGAGCAGGCGGACTGCAAGATCGACGGATTCTGCTCGGGGATCGGAACCGGCGGAACGATCACGGGAATCGGGGAAGTTCTTAAGGAGAAGAATCCGGAGATAGAGATCTGGGCGGTGGAGCCGGAACATGCGGCGATTCTTTCCGGCGGCTCCATCGGGACGCATATCCAGATGGGAATCGGGGACGGCCTGATCCCGGCAATCCTGAATACACAGATTTATGATGATATCTGTATTGTGACGGATGAAGAGGCGATCCAGACTTCCAGAGACCTTGCGTCTAAAGAAGGAATTATGTGCGGCATATCATCGGGAACGAATGTGGCCGCCGCGCTGAAGCTGGCTAAGAAGCTGGGAAAAGGAAAGACAGTGGTAACGGTTCTGCCGGATACAGCGGAACGGTATTTCTCCACACCGCTGTTTGAAGAGTAAATGCATAACAGGAGGATGCCCGGAGCAGACCGGGGGTTCTCCTGTTTTTGTTCAAATATCGAAAAATCCCTTGACTTTCCGATATAAACGTAATAAACTAGTTTAGCGTGCACGAAAAGCATCGTTCTTTTTGTGCGCCAAAAAGGGTAATGATAAGATTATCCGCAGCCCCTCACGGCATAAGCCATGAGGAAACGAATAATTCATAGGAGGTGAAAAGGAATGCCAACATTTAACCAGTTAGTTAGAAAAGGACGTCAGACTTCTGAGAAAAAGTCTACAGCACCGGCACTTCAGAAAGGATACAACTCTCTGAGAAAACGTGCGACAAACACATCTTCACCGCAGAAGAGAGGTGTCTGCACAGCTGTTAAGACTGCTACACCGAAGAAGCCTAACTCAGCTCTTAGAAAGATCGCCAGAGTTCGTCTTTCTAACGGAATCGAAGTAACAAGCTACATCCCGGGCGAGGGACACAACCTTCAGGAGCATAG
>DWYB01000016.1 GCA_019118885.1 Candidatus Mediterraneibacter surreyensis
ATCAATTAGGGTCAGTGGAAACAGTAGGTATTACAGCAGGGGCATCCACGCCCAACAATATAATTGAGGAGGTTCAAAATAATGTCAGAATTATCTTTTGAACAGATGTTAGACGAGTCATTCAAAACAATCCGCAACGGAGAAGTGGTGGAAGGTACAGTGATCGATGTAAAACCGGATGAGATCATCCTGAACATCGGCTATAAGGCTGACGGTATCATTACAAAGAATGAATATTCGAACGATCAGTCTCTTGACCTTACGACAGTTGTCTCTGTCGGAGATACGATGACAGTCAAAGTTCTGAAAGTAAATGACGGAGAGGGTCAGGTTCTTCTTACATATAAGAGGCTTGCCGCTGAGAAAGGAAACGAGAGACTTCGTGAGGCTTATGAGAATAAAGAAGTTCTCAAGGCTACTGTTACTCAGATCCTCGGCGGCGGTATCTGCGCAACAGTTGATGAAGTAAGAGTATTTATTCCTGCAAGCCTTGTATCTGATTCCTATGAAAAAGATCTCAGTAAATATGAAGGCCAGGAGATCGAGTTTGTGATCAGCGAGTTCAATCCGAGAAGAAACCGTGTGATCGGTGACAGAAGACAGCTCCTCGTTGCAGAGCGCGCTGAGAAGCAGAAAGAGCTTTTTGCAAAACTTAAAGTCGGCGACAGAATCGACGGTACTGTTAAGAATGTAACAGATTTCGGCGCATTCGTTGATCTTGGCGGTGTAGACGGACTTCTTCACATTTCAGAGATGTCCTGGGGCAGAGTTGATAACCCGAAGAAACTCTTCCATGTCGGAGATCCGCTTACAGTACTTGTAAAAGATATCCATGATACGAAGATTGCACTCAGCCTGAAGTTCCCGGAGACGAATCCGTGGGCAAACGCTGCTGAAGATTTTGCTGTTGGCAAGATCATCACAGGAAAAGTTGCACGTATGACAGATTTCGGCGCATTTGTTGAACTTGCACCGGGAGTTGACGCGCTTCTTCATGTTTCACAGATTTCCAGAACACATGTTGACAAACCGTCAGATGTACTTTCTATCGGACAGGAGATCACAGCGAAGATCGTTGATCTCAATGAAGCGGAGAAAAAGATCAGTCTCAGCATGAAAGTTCTTGAGCCGGAGCATACGGAAGAAGAAGCTGCTGTAGAATATTCTACAGAGGATGAGGAGTCATAAAAACAGTTTATAAAATACCGGAGCGGTGAATGATGCCGTTCCGGTATTTTTATGCATTATTGTTAAATATTCGACAAGATGTTTATACAAATATGCAATTTTTATTGCAGAATTACTGGATTTTAGTGCTTTAATCTAGTACAATAATATACATAAATCAAAGGCGAAAACAGCGGTTAGTCAGACTGCTGTTTATTTGCTGTTAGAAAGGAAGAGTAAAATGGGACTTCTGACATTTAAAGGCGGAATCCATCCGGATGATGGAAAACGTTTCTCTAAAGATCAGGCAATTCGTCCGGTCACACCGAAAGGTGATATGGTATACCCTCTTTCACAGCATATCGGAGCACCTGCTAACCCGGTTGTGAAAAAAGGAGATCATGTCCTGAAGGGCCAGATGATCGCGGATGCAGGCGGATTTGTCTCCGCACCTGTCTATTCCTCTGTTTCAGGTACTGTAAAAGGGCTTGAACAGCGGTTCAATCCGACGGGGAGCAGGACGGAGTGCATTGTGATCGAAAATGACGGCGAGTACCAGGAGGTTGAGTACGAGCCCGTAAAACCATTAAATGAGATGACAAGAGAGGAAATACTCGATAAGATCGGCAAAGCAGGAATCGTCGGAATGGGCGGCGCAGGATTTCCTACCAGAGTAAAACTTTCTCCAAAGGAGCCGGATAAGATCGAGTATATCATCGCGAACTGCGCAGAGTGTGAGCCTTATATTACGGCCGATTACAGGAGAATGCTGGAGAACACAGACGAGCTTGTGAGCGGTATGAGAGTAGTTCTTTCACTTTTCCCCAACGCGAAAGGCTATTTTGCAGTTGAGGACAATAAGAAAGACTGTGCCGAAAAGATTAAGGCTGCCATCGCGGACGAACCCCGTATGGACGTAAAACTTCTGATGACCAAATATCCTCAGGGAGCAGAACGTCAGCTGATCTATGCCGTTACGAAACGAGCGATCAATTCGTCGATGCTCCCTGCAGATGCCGGATGCATCGTGGACAACGTAGAGACACTGATCGGTATACATACTGCAGTGGTGGAAGGGAAACCACTGATGGAGAGAGTTGTTACTGTAAGTGGAGACGCAATTACATCTCCGGGCAACTTTAAGGTACTCCTGGGTACAAATCACCAGGAACTGATCGAAGCGGCCGGCGGATTTTCTGCTGAACCTGAGAAACTGATTTCCGGAGGTCCGATGATGGGCTTTGCTATGGTCACTGCCGACGCGCCGGTTACAAAGACTTCTTCCTCGATTCTTGCATTTAAGGAAGATGTTGTTTCTAAAAATCCGGAGACCGCATGCATTAATTGCGGAAGGTGTGTTGAAGTCTGTCCGAGCCGGATCGTACCGTCCAGATTAGCGGATATGGCACAGCGGCATGATGAGGATGCTTTTGTTGCGATGAACGGACTTGAGTGTGTGGAATGTGGTTCCTGCAGCTATGTCTGCCCGGCAAAGAGACCGCTGAAGCAGGCCATTGGATCTATGCGCAAGACGGCTCTTGCGAACAAGAGGAAAAAGTAAGAGAGGTGAGTGGGAATTGAACGAAAAATTACATGTATCATCATCGCCGCACATCCGTGACAAGGTCAAGAGCAGCAATATCATGCTCATGGTCGTGATCGGACTCCTTCCTGCAACTCTGTTCGGTATCTGGAACTTCCGTCATGAGAATGCATGGATCCTTGTCGTTGTCACGACAGCAGCGGCTGTTTTATCTGAATATATTTGGGAAAAGTTAATGCACAAACCGGTTACGATCAAAGATTTCAGTGCAGTCGTAACGGGACTTCTGCTTGCACTGAATCTTCCACCTACGCTGCCCTGGTGGATGGGTGTCGTAGGAGCGGTATTTGCGATCATTGTTGTCAAACAGCTCTTTGGAGGTCTGGGCCAGAACTTTATGAACCCGGCTCTGGCAGCGCGCTGTTTCCTGCTGATCTGTTTTACCGGAAGAATGACTTATTTCGTCTATGACGGGGTGACCGGAGCAACACCGCTTGCAAACCTGAAGGCGGGAGAAGCAGTCAACACAATGGATATGCTGCTCGGCTTCACACGCGGTACGATCGGTGAAACGTCTGTCATTGCCATCATGATCGGAGCAATGTTCCTGATCCTGATGGGAGTAATCGACCTGCGTATTCCTGGATCATATATCATATCATTTGTCGTATTTATCGTACTGTTCGGAGGACACGGACTTGACGCGCAGTACATCACAGCACATCTGTGCGGCGGCGGCCTGATGCTCGGCGCATGGTTTATGGCGACAGATTATGTAACGTCTCCGATCACAAGCAGCGGTAAGATCATATACGGAATATGCATGGGACTTCTCACCGGACTGTTCCGTCTCTTCGGCGGTTCAGCGGAAGGCGTATCTTATGCGATCATTATCAGTAACCTTTTGGTTCCTCTGATCGAAAAGGTTACTCTTCCAAAACCATTTGGTAAAGGGGGAGAGAAGTAATGAACAAGATAATCAAAAATACACTTATCCTGACAGCGATCACTGTCGTATCCGGACTTCTCCTCGGCATTGTTTACAATATTACTAAGGAGCCGATCGCACAGGCTCAGGAAAATACAAAACAGGAAGCATACAGAGCTGTTCTTTCCGACGCCACTTCATTCGAAGCTGTTGATTTTGATTCGGACAGTGCTCTTTCTCTGCTTTCGGAAAACGGCTACACTTCCGATGAGATTACCGAAGTTGTTGAAGGAACAGACGACAGCGGTGAAGTTATCGGATATGTCATCAGTGTTCAGTCAAGCGAAGCATACGACGGCACACTGGA
This sequence comes from Candidatus Mediterraneibacter surreyensis, assembly GCA_019118885.1. Lineage (GTDB taxonomy): Bacteria > Bacillota > Clostridia > Lachnospirales > Lachnospiraceae > Mediterraneibacter > Mediterraneibacter surreyensis. The sequence continues at coordinate 4,006 of DWYB01000016.1, forward strand.
ATTATCAGTCGGAATTGCTGCAGACGGTACTGTAAAAGGTGTAGAGATGCTGGATATCAGTGAGACGGCCGGACTTGGTATGAAAGCGGATGAAGCGGAATTCAAAGATCAGTTTAAGGATAAGAAGGTAGACAAATTTACCTATACAAAGACCGGCGAATCGGGCGATGATATGATCGACGCCATCAGCGGCGCTACGATCACAACAAACGCCGTTACCAATGCTGTAGATTCTGCGCTTGTATACTATCAGAACGAATTAGGCGGAAGTCAGATGGGAGGCGAAGTCAATGAATAAATGTACAGAACGTATTTTTAACGGGCTTGTAAAAGAAAACCCGACATTCGTCCTTATGCTCGGTATGTGTCCGACTCTTGCGGTCACTACATCCGCTATCAACGGTATCGGTATGGGGCTCTCAACAACAGCCGTGCTGATCATGTCAAATATGCTGATCTCTATGCTGAGAAAGATTATACCGGACTCTGTCAGAATGCCGGCATTTATCGTAGTCGTTGCGTCTTTCGTAACGATCGTGGACTTCCTGCTGGAAGGATTTGTGCCGAGCCTGTATGATTCCCTAGGCCTTTACATACCGTTGATCGTTGTAAACTGTATCATTCTCGGCCGCGCGGAGAGTTATGCATCAAAGAATCCTGTACTCCCGTCCATTTTCGACGGTGTCGGCATGGGGCTTGGATTTACGGTCGGTCTGACTTCAATCGGTATCGTGAGAGAACTGATCGGCGCCGGACAGATCTTCGGATTCCAGGTTATGCCGGATTCCTATGAGCCGTTTACAATCTTTATCCTGGCTCCGGGAGCATTCTTTGTCCTTGCCTGTCTGGTCGCTCTTCAGAACAAAGTAAAGAGAAATCTGGCGAAGAAAGGCAAAGAGGTTCCGAAAGCCGCAGGATGCGGCGAGGGATGCGCTTCCTGCGCAAGCAAGGGCATCTGCGGAGGCCATCTGTCGGGTGTAGGAACAGTTTCTGAAATTTCAACTGCTACAGAAAAAGATGCAGATAAAACGAATGAACAGGAGGGAGTATAAATGCAGGAATTACTTTTGATCGCAGTCGGTACTGCATTCGTGAATAACGTTGTACTCAGCCAGTTCCTCGGAATCTGTCCGTTCCTCGGCGTCTCAAAAAATGTAAAGACAGCAGCCGGAATGGGAGGAGCCGTGGTGTTCGTCATTACGATCGCATCTTTTGTGACCGGGCTGATTTATAAATTTATTCTCGGCAATCCGAATATTATGGGCGGTGAACTTGATTATCTGAATACGATTGTATTCATTCTGGTTATCGCAGCGCTGGTACAGTTTGTCGAGATGTTCCTGAAAAAATCCATGCAGTCACTCTACAATGCGCTCGGCGTTTATCTTCCGCTGATCACAACAAACTGTGCTGTTCTCGGAGTTGCGTTGACAAATGTAGAGAGCGGATACGGACTGCTGACAGGCGTTGTAAACGGATTTGCAACTGCTTTCGGATTCCTTGTATCCATTGTACTTATGGCAGGTATCCGTGAAAAAACAGAACATAATGATGTACCGGAATCCTTCAAGGGAACTCCGATCGTTCTCGTGACGGCAGGTCTGATGGCGATCGCATTCTTCGGATTCTCAGGATTGATATAGGAGGAAAGATGATATGAGTATAATGGGAATTATTCTTGCCGTCGTTATAGTCGGCGGCACCGGCCTGTTCATCGGCATCTTCCTCGGAGTCTCTGATAAAGCGTTTGCCGTGGAAACAGATGAAAGAGAAGATGCTATCCTGGAAGTACTGCCGGGAAATAACTGCGGCGGATGCGGATATGCCGGATGTTCAGGACTTGCCGCGGCGATCGTGGCCGGAGAAGCTGAAGTCGGCGGCTGCCCGGTAGGCGGCGCTCCCGTAGCTGAGAAGATCGGCGCGATCATGGGCGTTGACGCCGGAGAGCAGGAGAGAAAAGTAGCGTTCGTAAAATGCGGCGGCACCTGCGAAAAGGCAAAGACAGAATATGAATATTACGGAATTAAGGACTGTGTCATGGCAAGCCAGATGCAGGACGGCGGAGCGAAAGGCTGCGCATATGGATGTCTCGGATATGGCTCCTGTGTGGATGCCTGTCCATTCGACGCGATCCACATCGTGGACGGTATTGCGGTTGTAGACAAAGAAGCCTGCAAGGCCTGCGGCAAATGTGTTGCTGTCTGCCCGAAACATCTGATTGAGCTGATTCCATACAAGCAGCAGACATTCGTTCAGTGTAATTCTAACGAAAAGGGGAAAGCCCTGATGGACGTATGCCAGGTCGGATGTATCGGCTGCCGGCTCTGCGAAAGGAATTGTGAGGCAGGAGCCATCACGGTAAATAACTTCCTGGCACACATCGATGCAGATAAATGTACAAATTGCGGAGTGTGCGCAGAAAAATGTCCGAGGAAGATCATTAAGATATAAATTCGTATTTATCTGAGAGACATATTCTCGGTAAAACGTCCGAAAATCACTTGGATACAGTAGATTGACTCACGTATTCAGGACAGACGGGGAGGGGATGCTTCCGGCTCCGGTTGCAGAACATAAGACAAAGTAACAAACCTGTAATACAGCTAAATGCAATCAGGAAAATGAAGAACTCGTTTCACTCAGACAACTTCATTTCCCTGATTAACGCTGCATCACAGGTTTTAACTTTGTCTAATATTCTTTCACAGTCACCGTCAGCATTACCTCCCCGCCCGTCCCGATAGGTTTATCAAAAGAGCTGTATCCAACTGATTTTCTGCGTCCATCCGATTGAAAGTGCCTCTCCGGTAATCACGGAATTTACAGAAAATTAATCGAAAAGGTGGGCTTTATCGACAAAGTTCCGGCTTCTTCCGATTTGTATGAGTACATGTTGAAGAAAGGCGCTACAGTTGAAAATGTGTACCGACTGGACGTGTCAGCAGAAAAAGAAGATACTGCATAAGCTATGCATCGACATGGAGCGTTCCGAATACACCTCGTTCTCCATGTTAGCAATATTAAAATGCGAGTTCCAATGGACGAGCATTTTGATATTGCGTTACATGGATTCGAGGGGATGAGGTAAAGCGGGTCGGCATAGTGTTGCAGCATCTTCTTTTTCTGCGTCTGTTATTCGATCAGTATGATTTTACTATTACAGCGGTGTTTGTTCAACAAATACGAATTTTACTTCAGCACTTCCAATTCGATCTCATTGCTGCTTGTATGCATCTCTCCGTCTTTTGTGACGAATACGGCCTCTATGCCGTCAAGGCTGCGGATCAATTCAAGTCCGTCCTCAAGCCCCATGGCGAAGCAGGTAGTGCTCAGAGCGTCTCCGTCCACAGATTGGTCGGAGATGATCGTTACCTGATCAAGATCATTCTGCACAGGATAGCCTGTGTCAGGATCAAGAATATGGTGGTATATCACTCCGTCTTTTTCGAAGTATCTCTCATAATCACCGGAAGTTACGACAGACTTATCATTTACAGAAACAACAGCCATAGCGGTTCCGGTATCAGCAAATGGTTTCTGTATGCCGATTCTGAAATCATTTCCGTCATATCGTCTGCCGAGCGTGAGCATATTTCCTCCTAGGTCAATAAGCGCGTGTTCTATGCCCTCATCCTTCAGATACTCTTTTAGTCTGTCGGCAATGTATCCTTTTGCGATACCTCCCAGATCAATACGGGCTTCCGGATCCGTAAGGGTTACCGTATTTCCCTCTACTTTGATACAATGATAATCAATATGTGTGACTGCCTCCGCCAATTCGTCGGGATCGGGCAGTATTTTTTCTTCATTGTCCGTAAAGTTCCACAAATCTGTTGCCGAAGCAATCGTTATATCGAACTGTCCGTCTGAAATATCTCCGTACTTTATTCCTTCCTCGATGAGTCCGGCTGTTTCATCTGAAACCTCTACCGGTTCTCCGCCTGCATTGTTTATCCTGGAAATTTCACTCGTTTCAATCGTTGCACTTAGCATCTGCTCATAATCTTCACACATCTGCCGGCAGTGTTCCATGATTTCCTGATCAGCTCCCCATACTTCGATCTGGACAACTGTATCGAAATATGTTCCGGTCATTGTAAGAGACTCGCTTTTTGGAGGTACTGTGCAGCCGTTGAGTGTGACAACCATTATAAGAACTGCAGTAATGCAGAATTCTGTCAGTTTTTTCTGTTTCAAGGATCTGTTCCTTTCTGTTATGTTCTTCTATATGATGATTTCCCGATGATGATTTTTCGCCGTATTGTTTTTATGTTTTTCGGCATATTCGTTATTATATCTGATTTTGTGCCGGATCACAATCGAACATGTGATTGCATAATAAAAGTCGGTGTGCTATGATATCTTAGGTGAAGAGTTAACTATAGTTAACCAGAGGTAACTGATCATGAAGAAAAATGACCTGATTCTTGCAGCTGTAGTCATACTCGCGGCTGCAGCTATCCTTGTATTCCAGTTTTTTCGCCAGGACAGCGGTGAACATTATGTAGAGGTAACTGTTGACGGAGAGGTTTTCGGCACATATGACCTTGCAGAGGATCAGACAGTTGAAATAGACGGCACGAACCGCCTTGTGATCAAAGACGGAGCGGCTCGTATGGAATGGGCTGACTGCCCGGATCAGATCTGCGTGAATCACAGAGCAGTTTCTAGAAATGGCGAGAGTATCATCTGCCTTCCCAATCAGGTCGTGGTCACTGTGGTAAGTTCCGAGGAGAGCGATGTGGATGCAGTTGCACAGTAGTGAGTATTAGCGGCAGAGAGGATTAGAAGATTGAAGAATAGAGCGGCATATTTTGGTGTATTTACAGCGCTTGCACTGATCTTCAGCTACATAGAGACACTGATTCCGATCCAGTTCGGAGTTCCGGGTATCAAGCTTGGTCTGGCAAATCTGATCATTGTGATCGTGCTTTACAGAACAGGCTGGCGGGAGGCGCTCCTGCTCTCTGTGGTAAGAGTCGTTCTTGCGGGATTTATATTCGGAAACCTGTTCAGCATTGTATACAGTCTGGCCGGCAGTATTCTTAGCCTGGCAGTCATGGCTCTGCTAAAAAAGACAGAGCGTTTCAGCGTGATCGGTATCAGCATAGCAGGGGGAGTATGTCACAACATCGGTCAGCTGATCGTAGCAATGGTCGTTGTAGAGACTTATCAGGTGGGATATTATCTGCCCGTGCTTCTGATCGCCGGCGTGATTACCGGCGCCGTGATCGGCGCTGTGGCGGGAGAAGTACTGAAAAGGATCCGGAACCTGTATTTTCAATAATACAGCGGCAGTTTCAATAATAAAGCAAAGGATAGTAAACTATGATTTCTTATGTCAGAGGAGAACTTGCGGCGGTGGAGCCGCAGAAAGCAGTAGTGGATGTAGGGGGAGTAGGCTACGGAGTGTATATGTCACAGCAGGCGCTGTCTCTGCTTCCGCAGCCGGGAAATGAAGTTAAGCTTTTTACATATCTTAATGTCAAAGAAGACGCAATGCAGCTGTTCGGCTTTCTCACAAAAGATGATCTGGAGATTTTTAAACTTGTCATTGGCGTGAGCGGTATCGGTCCGAAAGGCGGTCTTAACATTCTTTCATGTATGTCTCCCGACGAACTCCGTTTCGCGATCATGTCCGGAGACGCCAAAGCGATTTCCGCTGCTCCGGGAATCGGCAAGAAGACAGCGGAGAAACTGATCCTGGAACTCCGTGATAAAGTGGATATTGCAGACGTGCTGGAGAGTGCCGCCCATGGCGGTTCTTCAGAAGATCTCCGTGCAGCGGAAGCGGAGAGCGGCATGCAGGCCGAAGCCGTACAGGCTCTTGTAGCTCTGGGATACGGCAATGCGGAGAGCCTCCGTGCAGTAAGGAAAACATCTCCGGATTGTCAGACGGTGGAAGATATACTAAAGGAAGCTCTGAAGTATCTTTTTTAGTCTGAATTCAGCGAATGCCCTGCAACACGGGAAAAGAAATGCAAGAGAAGAGGATTGCTTAAATTATCATGGGAAAACGAATCATCACAACGGAAAATCTGGAGGAAGATCTTAAGATAGAGGGGGAATTGCGCCCTCAGTATCTGACGGACTACATCGGTCAGGAAAAGGCAAAGCAGACTTTATCCGTATATATTGAGGCTGCGAAAGCACGGGGCGAGGCTCTGGATCATGTTTTGTTCTACGGACCTCCCGGCCTTGGGAAGACGACGCTTGCAGGGATCATCGCTAACGAAATGGGCGTACACATGAAGGTGACTTCCGGTCCCGCTATTGAGAAACCGGGAGAGATGGCAGCTATTCTAAACAGTCTCCAGGAACATGACGTACTTTTTGTGGATGAGATCCATCGCCTGAACCGTCAGGTAGAGGAAGTTCTCTATCCGGCCATGGAAGATTACGCCATCGACATTATGATCGGCAAAGGAGCCGGAGCCCGTTCGATCCGGCTGAACCTTCCGAAATTTACACTGGTAGGAGCGACTACAAGAGCGGGGATGCTGACCGCTCCTCTCAGAGACCGGTTTGGTGTTGTAAACCGTCTTGAATTCTACACAGACGAAGAACTCAAGACCATCATCCTCCGATCTGCGTCCGTACTGAATGTTGAAATAGAGGAAGAAGGGGCGCTTGAACTTGCACGGCGTTCAAGGGGAACCCCCAGGCTTGCCAACCGTCTTCTGAAGCGTGTCCGGGATTTTGCACAGGTTAAATACGACGGGAAGATTACGAAAAAGGTGGCGGATTATGCCCTTGATCTTCTTGATGTAGACAAGTATGGCCTGGATCATATCGATCGCAGCATTCTGCTGACGATGATCGAAAAGTTTCAGGGGGGTCCGGTCGGGCTTGATACTCTGGCGGCTGCCATCTCCGAAGATGCCGGAACCCTTGAGGATGTATATGAGCCGTATCTTTTGAAAAACGGCTTTATTCAGCGCACACCGAGAGGAAGAGTCGTTACAGAGCTGGCGTATCGCCATCTCGGCATTCCAATGCTCAGCGTCGAAGAATAGCAAATTGCGAAAAAACTGTTGGTTTTTAGTGGTAAATAGTTTATAATGAACTGTATGAAACGCGAGGAGGAAGCTATGAGTTCAGCAAAACATTTTACAGAAGTATTGATCGGGGGAAAGGTATATACTCTCAGTGGATTTGAAGGCGAGGAATATCTGCAGAAAGTATCTTCCTATCTGAATCACAAGATAACGGAATGTGCGAATAGCGAAGGATACAGGAAACAGAGCGCTGACACCAGAAATGTACTTCTCGCCCTGAACATTGCAGATGATTATTTTAAGGCAAAGAAACAGGGAGATTCCCTTGAAAATGATATCGAAATGAAAGACAAGGAAATGTACGATCTGAAACACGAGCTTATCTCTGCACAGATCAAGCTTGAAAATGCAGAGAAAGAACTGGCAAAGATAAAAGAAGAAAATAATGATCTTCAGATGCAGATCGTCAAACTGGAAACAGAGATGAAGAACCGCAGAAGGTAAATTATAAAGGCTGTCATGAACGACAGCCTGTTTCATTATTATATGGAGAATGACAGAAGCGGATTTGCTATATACACGGGTCCGCTATGTGAGCAGAAAGGATATTAACGGATAATATGACAGACAGAAAGATAGAGATTCTGGCTCCGGCAGGGTCATATGCCGCTTTCAGAGCCGCGCTCAACGCGGGAGCTGACGCGGTTTACGCAGGCGGAGCAAGATTCGGAGCAAGAGCTTTCGCGGAAAATTTTACAGAAGACGAACTGATACAGGCCATCCGCGAGGCTCATTTTTATGGCCGTAAATTTTATCTGACCGTCAATACACTGTTAAAAGACAGGGAGATAGCAGATTTATACGATTATCTCGCTCCTTTTTATAAAAACGGACTGGATGCCGTGATCGTCCAGGATATGGGCGTTGTAGAATATATCCGGACCTATTTCCCAAATCTTGATATCCATGCCAGTACACAGATGACGATCACAGGAGCTTTCGGCGCAAAGTTTGCAGAATCCTGCGGAATGACCCGTGTTGTGCCGGCAAGGGAACTCTCTCTGAGTGAGATAAGGCAGATTCGGGAACAGACAGGACTGGAGATAGAATGTTTCGTTCACGGGGCTCTCTGCTACTGTTATTCCGGCCAATGTCTTCTGAGCAGTCTGATCGGCGGACGCAGCGGAAACAGAGGACAGTGCGCACAGCCATGCAGGCTGCCCTATGTGTTCGACGCCTCATCTTCCAGAGATCCGAAGTATTATCTGAGTCCGAAAGATATATGTACGCTGGAAATCATTCCGGATCTTGTTGAAGCGGGCATTGATTCTTTTAAGATCGAAGGGCGTATGAAAAAGCCTGAGTATGTGGCGGCTGTGACGGCCATGTACCGCAAATATGCCGATCTGTATCTGCGGAAAGGCCGAAAGGGCTTTCATGTGGCAGAAGAAGACCGGAGAATGCTTCTTGATCTTTACAACCGGGGAGGATTTTCCGAAGGATACTACCATACCCATAACGGACGTGAGATGATTTCTCTTGACCGCCCGAATCACGCGGGAGTTCCTGCCTTAAAAGTCAGATATCAGAAAGGCAGAAAACTTTTTGCCACCGTTCTTACACAGCTCCATCCGGGTGATGTCCTGGAACTTGCAGGTGGAAAGAATGATCATACAATGGGAACATCTGCGTCAGTGGGAGAGGAGATTTCTTTCCTTGTTTCCAAGGGAATCAGTTTCCCGAAGGGCTCTGTCATACGACGGATACGAAATGAATCCTTGATCTGCAATATAAGAAAAGATATTATCGACAGCAGCCTGCAGCTTCCGGCGGACGGAGCCTTTATATTAAAAGTCGGAGAACCTGCCGTACTGCAGGTTTGCTCCCGTGGCGTCCGTTATCAGGCTGAATCCGAAGAAAGGGTACAGTCTGCCCGGAATCAGCCGACCGGTGAAGAACGCATTCGCGCCCAGCTGATGAAAACCGGAGGGTCAGAATTTTGTTTCAGGAATATTGAGATCACAATGGACCGGAATGTTTTCATGCCCATCCAGCAGATCAATGCCATCCGCAGAGATGCCCTTGCCGGTCTCAAAGAAAAAATACTTGCAGGATACGAGCGCGATAATGTTCCCCCGGTTCCTTTTTGCAATATTCCTGAAAACTCGCCTGAGACAGCCGGTACTAACGGAGCATGGACTCCTGTCTTTTCTGTTTCCGTAGATACCATGGAACAGTTAAATGAGGTGATGAGCTATATCAGAGAGGAAATATCATCTGAAAAAGGACTTGATATCCGGCGGCTTTATATCGACAGCGCACTATTATCCGATGCAGGTCAGGATCTGCCGGATCTCCTGACGGAACTGAAATCAGGGAACATAGAGACTTCAGTCATACTTCCCCGTATTTTTCGGGATCAGGACGGGAAATCATCCGGCCGGTTTACGGAACAGATCAAAGAGCTTTCTGCGGATTCCGTACTCATCCGCAGCATAGAGGAATTTCAGTGCCTGAAAGAGCACGGATTTGACAAAAAGATGATTCTGGACCATAATCTATATGTGTTTAACAGATACAGCCGGATTTTCTGGCAGAAACAAGGAGTCAGGGAATTTACAGCTCCGGCTGAACTTAATCAAAGCGAACTGACAGAATTAGACTTAAGCGACTGCGAACTGGAGTTTTATGGATATACTCCGGTTATGGTATCGGCGCAGTGTATCCTTAAAACTTCCGGAAAATGCAGAAAAGCTCCTGAAACACACTGGATCACGGACCGTCGTGGCAGCAGATTCCCTGTCAGAAACTACTGTACACATTGCTATAACGTAGTCTACAATGACCGTCCGCTGTTTCTTGCATCGGAGAAGGATGCGGTTATTGCGCTGCGGCCCCGAATGCTCAGGATCAGTTTCCACATTGAGGACCGTAAACAGGTGCGCGGAGTGCTTCGCTCTGCGGCTGATGCATTTATTCTTGGAAGGGATGAGAAATCTCCCGATTTTAAATATACGCAGGGCCATTTCAGAAATGGAGTCCGGTAGGCAGGTGATTATATGGTAAACATCGTAATACAACTTTCTAAATATATTATTATCGTCCTGATGGCGGCATACACATTTTCCTGTTTTTCTATCTTTACCAGGAACTATGAGGACGAAGAGAAGAGAGTGCTCATCCGTCAGGATGTACTTCTATTCCTTCTTCAGTTCGTCGCTTTCGGAACGATGTATCTTGCGACGGACGATATGCGTATTCTATTCTTGTACGCAGCGCTGGCAGTCGTACTGCTTGCCGTTATACTTTTATACAATCTGATCTATCCGAATGTATCTCGTCTGGTCGTTAATAATATGTGTATGCTTATCACAGCCGGCATGATCATGATCACACGGCTGTCGGTAGACAATGATTCGCCATACGGCAGTGCAATACGGCAGCTTGTTTTTGTAGTGCTTGGAATCGTATTCGGCCTGATCGTTCCTGTCCTGATCCGTAAGCTGACGTTTCTTGATAAATGGACCTATGTATATGCGGCCGTAGGCGGTGCAGCTCTTCTTGCCGTCGCCTTGTTTGCGCCGAAATCAGGCGGGGCGAATCTCGGATTTGAAATTTTCGGACTTAACATTCAGCCTTCTGAATTCGTTAAGATTCTGTTTGTATTTTATGTGGCGGCCAGCCTGAATAAATCAAGAGAGTTTAAAAACATCGTGGTCACGACTGCTGTTGCAGCCGCACATGTTCTTATTCTTGTGATCTCTACTGACCTTGGAGCAGCGCTGATCTTTTTTGTCGTATATCTTGTCATGCTGTATGTGGCTACAAGACAGCCTCTTTATGCGGCCGCCGGTCTGGGAGCCGGCGTCCTGGCAGCTATTGCGGGTTATCATCTGTTCAGTCATATCAAAGTCAGGGTAGAGGCATGGCAGGATCCCATCGGCACGTATGACGGCAGCGGCTACCAGGTCGCACAGTCATTGTTCGCCATCGGCACAGGAAGCTGGTTCGGAACAGGACTCTTTCAGGGGCAGCCTGATACGATTCCTGTTGCCGAGACAGATTTTATCTTCTCTGCGATCACGGAGGAGATGGGAGTGATTTTTTCCCTCTGTCTCATTCTGATCTGCGTGAGCTGTTATGTCATGTTCCTTAATATTGCAATGGAACTGCATAACCGCTTTTATAAATATGTTGCTCTCGGCCTTGGAACATGCTATATCTTTCAAGTGTTCCTTCAGGTCGGCGGAGTGACCAAATTCATCCCGTCAACCGGCATGACACTGCCGTTTGTAAGTTACGGAGGAAGTTCGATGCTCAGTACGATGATCATGTTCGGCATCATACAGGGACTGTATATCCTTCGGGAGGATGAGGAAGAAAAACTGGAAAAAGAAAGGAAGGCAAGAGATGGCTTGGGAAGAACAGCGCCCCGAAAGACCCGTACGACGGCAAAAAGCGGGCCGAAATTCGAAGAAGTCCCCAAACAGAGGACGGGCAAAAAGCAAAGAGCGCGTTCAAAATAGAGAATTTGCATGGATCACTTACTTTTTTGTAATCCTGTTTATCGCTCTGATGGGGTATATTGTCTATTTCACGGTTGTTAGAGCCGGAACATTTGTAAACAGCCCTTACAACCAGAGACAGGATGCCTTTGCCAAAAATGTAGTGCGGGGCAGTATCACTGACCGGAACGGAAATGTACTGGCAGAGACACAAGTGGCCGACGACGGTACGGAGACGAGATATTATCCGTACGGTTCGCTCTTTTCTCATGTGATCGGCTATAACGATGATGATCTGGGAAGAACAGGGCTTGAATCCGTTGAAAACTTTGAACTGCTCACATCAAACGCATTTTTTATCGAGAAGATACAAAATGAATTTAACGGCTCTAAAAATCAGGGAGATACCGTAGTTACCACACTCGACGCGGATTTACAGCAGGCGGCCAGCGATGCCCTCGGCAGCTATAAAGGCGCTGTCGTCGTCATGGAAGCCGACACCGGAAAGATTCTTGCCATGGTATCCAAACCGGATTACGATCCCAACGAGATTGCATCTGACTGGCAGACGCTGAACACGGATGAAGAAAACAGCCCTCTCCTGAACCGCGCCACCGGAGGCTCTTATGCACCGGGATCCGTATTTAAGATCGTCACCACGCTGGCTTATATGAGACAGAACAGCAATTACAGAGATTATTCATATAACTGTACCGGTTCGATCACCGAAGGCAATACAACGATTCCATGTGCCGGAGGAAATGTTCATGGTCAGGAGGATCTGGAAAGTTCATTTGCGAACTCGTGCAACTCCTCCTTTGCAAATATCGGACTGCAGCTTGATATTGCCGGTTTCAGGGATACTGCAGAGGATCTGCTCTTTAATTCTCCGCTGCCGGGCGTGCTGGATTATACAAAAAGTTCTTTCGTGTTAGATCAGAATTCTCCGACTTCAGAGATCATGATGACAGCAATGGGGCAGGGCAGGACAACCGTCAGCCCGTACCATATAGCGCTGATCACACAGGCGGTTGCCAACGGAGGCACGCTGATGGATCCGTATCTGGTGGATTCTGTTACAAATTATACCGGAACCGAAGTGCGCCGGAATGTTCCGAAAAGCTATGCGCGTCTTATGACTTCGGACGAGGCGTCTCAGCTCAAGGAGTATATGACAGCGGTGGTAGAGGAAGGAACCGGATCTGTACTTTCCGGTCGATCTTATACTGTGGCCGGAAAAACGGGAACAGCAGAATACAGTGCGGATGACAGCAACCGCACTCATTCCTGGTTTACAGGTTTTACAAATGTCGACAATCCGGAACTGGTCATCACCGTGATCACAGAAGGTTCGGACGGAAGCGTCGGGGGAAAGGCTGTATCCATTGCCGGTAATATACTGGATTCCTATTATAACTGATTATCATATGTGAAAGATGGATGCTTATGCAGATGGAATTTTACTGTAATCTGTATGTCAGCGAATGCTGGCAGAAGAAAAAGGCAAGAATAATAGAGAAACTGAAGAAGAACAGGATTCAGCCTCAGGTATATGTGATCGCTCTGGCACAGGGAGAACAGAACCAGCTGGAATTCTTCTCCAGCATTCTGTTAAAACAGCACGTATTCGAACACGCTGATCTTTTTATTGTGGGGATCGCAGACGGATATGATGAGGCTCTTGCCATGATAGAGAAGATCACAGGCGAAGTATACAGAAAAACGGGGAACACCGATCTGAGAAAGTACATTTTGAACCGTCAAAAAGATTTTGTAAAGGCAGGGCACTGATTCAGATGTTACATATTATTTTCTTAATCTTAAAAATAATCGTATTTCTGATCCTCGGCATAATCGCCCTGATCTTGCTTCTGGCCGCGGTAATTCTGCTGTCGCCTCTTGTTTACAGGCTGGATCTGTCGGCGGATGACGGAGTGGAAAGTATCAATGGCCGTGTACGTTTCCACTGGCTGATGCATCTGGTGGCTGGTGAAGCTGTCTATCAGAATGGTTCCTTCACCTGGCATTTCCGTGCCGCCTGGAAAAATTTTGGCAGCGAAGAAGATGATACCTTTTTGCCGGATAACGACAAAGCTGATGACAGGGATATTCCAGAAAGAGACGCCACTGCAAATATTGAGAAACGTTCTGCTGAAGTTCAGGCGAAACCGGATCCTGAGATATCCGGTAAGATCCAGACTGAGACGCCGGATGACGAAACGGATAAAGTACATGATAAAGCCCGTAAAGCGCCGGAGAAACCGCAGAAGGATATACAACGTAAGAAAAAAGAACCTGAGCAGAAGAATAAGGTTCAAAATCTTTATGAAAGATTCCTGAAATTTCTGGATAAGATAAAATATACTTTCCAAAAAATATGTGATAAGATAAAAACGCTGAGAAAGAAAAAGGACCGCATTGCCGCTTTTCTGAAAAACGAGACACATCAGAATGCATTTTACCGCGCACTCAGGGAATTGAAAAGACTTTTTACATTCCTCAGGCCGTCAAAAGCATCTGTTGACCTGGAATTCGGTTTTGCTGATCCGGCGCTCACCGGATATACCCTTGCCGGAATCAGCATGATTTATCCCATGATAGGAGAGTTCTCTCAGATCAAACCGGATTTTGAACATAAAATGTTCAGATGCAGCGGATTTGTAAAGGGGAAGATACGGCTCGTATACGGCCTGATCATCGCATTAAATATGCTGCTCGATAAAAATGTCCGGGTAACATATCATCATATCAGAAAATTCAGATTATAGGAGGAAAAAGAAATGGCTGACGAAAAAAATAATTTTAAGACAACGCTGGAATCACTGTTCCGCGGAATGGATGGCGTCGTATCATCGAAAACTGTAGTTGGAGATGCGATCCATATAGGCGGAACGATCATCCTTCCTCTCGTAGATGTGTCTTTCGGCATCGGCGCAGGAGCCTTTTCCGGCGAGAAAAAAGAGAAGGGGATGGGAGGCATCGGCGGAAAGATGTCACCAAGTGCAGTGATCGTGATCCAGGACGGAAAGACAAAACTGGTAAATATTAAAAATCAGGATACCATCACAAAGATTCTTGATATGGTACCGGATGTGGTGGATCGTTTTACCGCAAACAAGGAAGACAAAATGACAGAAAAAGACGTCATGGATATCCTGGACTCTGATGAAGAAAAATAGAGAAAAATAAAAGCAGAATATTTTCCGGATACCGGGCATATGATATAACAAGAGAGAGTTTCGGAAGTGTGAAAATGAAAAAAGTGTGTGGCTTCGCGCTGTTCTGGACAGCGATCGGAATGTTCATCATGATGCTGCTTCCGAATCTGGTATGGGGCGTCATACTGACTATCATCTTTCTCGTGCTCGGTTACCGTCTGTTCTGCTGTAAGTAAAAACAAAACCCGGCTCCTTTCATATGGAACCGGGTTTATTCCGTGTCTTTCAAATAGATCTTCGTCTGATTACGCACGCTCTACACGTCCGGACTTCAGACAGGATGTACAAACATACATTTTCTTGGATCCGCCTTCTGTCTTAACTCTGACAGATTTAACATTTGATTTCCACATTTTCGGTGTTCTTCTATGAGAGTGGCTTACATTGTTTCCAAAATGAGCACCCTTTTCACAAATAGCACATTTAGCCATGACTGCACCTCCTAACAATCTGAACTGGTCATTTAG
>DWYB01000017.1 GCA_019118885.1 Candidatus Mediterraneibacter surreyensis
GATACGGAAATGGAACAATATATGCCTTACAAGATAGAAGGACTGGATGAGGATGGGAAAAAACAGCGGTTCACAGTGAACAAGAGTACATACAAAAAATACCGCAGGGAGTATAGTATAAACACAGCGGATGTTATGTATCTGCCTCATACGCGGATCGTAATGGAACTGGAGATGGGAGAGCCTGAGGCGTAAGATGTTACAGCGGGAACTGCAACCATAAGATGAAAATCTTGTAACAGTTCAGCCCGCGCCATTCGTAAAACCGCACTTCGTGCTTATTGCGGCTGCCGCCGCTGTTTTACTCATTGACGGGCGCTCGGCTCATCTGAATGTCAGTGAATGGATTCTTATGCGAGCATAAATCCGTTCACTGACATCAGATGGCTGAACTGTTACAAAATCTTAGCGTTTTTTTAGCACATCTCTTGACATACGGCAAAAGCAGGTGTACAGTAACAAACGTAAAGAGCAAAGGCGCTTTGGAGATCATCACTCCGGGGCGCTTTTCTTTTTACTCCATATAAATACCTTTTCGGTACAAAGACGTGCATCCAGAGAGCGGTACCATCTCTGCGGTGCACTTTTTTGTACCGGGAAAGAAAAAAGGAGGAGATTTTATGTATTCAGCAACAGATGTGATCTGGGTACTTGTAGCGGCGATCCTGGTGTTCTTTATGCAGGCAGGATTTGCGCTTTGTGAGGCGGGACTGACACGTGCAAAAAATACGGGCAACATCCTGATGAAAAATATGATGGACTTCTGTATCGGAACGCCCTGTTTCTGGCTGATCGGTTTCGGCATTATGTTCGCGGGATCAGGTCCTCTGATCGGAGGCTTTGACCCCCTGATCCGGGGAGCATATGATTTCGGCACGCTTCCTACATGGTGCTATGCTATTTTCCAGACTGTGTTCTGTGCGACAGCGGCGACGATCGTCTCCGGATCCATGGCGGAGCGGACAAACTTCAAAGCGTATTGCATCTACAGCGCAGCGATCAGCCTGGTGGTATATCCGATCTCCGGACACTGGATCTGGGGCGGCGGTTTCAAGCAGCTGGGGATCCAGGCGCTCGGTATCGTAAGCGTGGCGGCGTATGTGCTGATCGTAATGTTTATCGTCTTTAAGATCATTGACAAAACGGTCGGCCTGCGCGTGCCTGCCCAGATCGAGCTGGACGGCCTTGATATCCATGAACACGGTCTGGCGTCCGCTTATTCCGGTTTTGCCATCAATGACATGACAGGGATGGATATGGACGTCAATGAGAATACAGATCTGGGCGAAGATGATTATGAGAAAGCATCGAAAGGACAGGTGGATGCGGCACTGAAAGTTGTCCGCCAGAAGACAGTCGTAGACGGTGTGTATGACACCGGGATGCATAAGGTCAGCATCATCTGCCGCCTGTCAAAATTCGACGCTCTGAAGACAGCGCTGAATACGCTGGGAGTGACTGGGATCACAATGACCCAGGTAATGGGCTGCGGGATCCAGAAAGGAGCAGGCGAGAAATACAGGGGCGTAGAACTTGACGCAAACCTGCTCCCGAAGGTAAAAGTCGAGGTCGTGGTCAGCAAGATCCCGGTAGATTCGGTGATCGAAGCGGCGAAGAAAGCATTGTATACCGGTCATATCGGAGACGGAAAGATATTCGTCTACAATGTGACGAGAGTGGTCAAAGTAAGGACCGGAGAAGAAGACTATGCGGCGCTTCAGGATGTAGAATAATTATATCAAAAAGGGCATCATTAGAGTGAAAATAATGTATTGCTATTGTATGGACAATCGCGTATAATGAAGAAAAAGATATGTACGAGAAAGGAGCGTTGCTTTTATGGCAAAGTCAGCAAATTTATACGCGAGAATAGAGCCTGAAATCAAAGAGCAGGCTGAAAAAATCCTGTCTGCACTGGGGATTCCTGCTTCTAACGCTATCAATATGTTTTATAAACAGATCATCTTACAGAGGGGACTCCCCTTTGAAGTGAAACTCCCGGACAGAACGCCAACAGATATAAGTATGCTGGAAGCAGAAGAACTGCACGCAGAACTGGAGAAAGGATATGCGGATATGAAAGCAGGTCGGACCAAAGACGCAAAGACGGTTTTTGCTGATATTCGTAAAGAGTATGGCTTATGATTTTTAATGTCGTCACATCAATACAGGCTGAAGAAGATTTGCGAGGAATATTTGAGCATATCGCTTTTGAACTTTTATCGCCGGAAAATGCAGAAAAACAGCTGGAACGTCTGGAAGAACAGATATTAAGTTTAGATGAAATGCCGGAACGCTTTCCGAGATATGGCAAAGAACATTGAAGAACAGTTAAGTGTCCATACAAAGCAATAAACAATTTCATATCCTGCATATAAGGCGGTTAGTCATTGAAGATTAACCGCCTTTTCTATACTCATATTATGCCTGGGCTGCCGGAGACTTTTCCAGGGTTTCTATCAGCTGTTTCACCTGATAAGTTTTCAGTTCCCTTTGCGGGTGTGTCATAAGTTGAGTTCCCCCGTAGAAGCCCGGAACTTCAGTGTTGTCCGCACATGTGTGATCCGGTAGGGCATATCCGGCTCGCTGATGCGGGAGAGCAGCATATCCGCTGCGATATATCCCATCTTTGAACTGGGGATGTCAACGGTCGTCAGGTGGGGCTCGATGATCCTGGACTCTGCCGAATTGTCAAAGCCGGTGACTTTTACATCGCCCGGCACATTTATCCCGTATTTTTTCAGGGCGCGGATCAGGTCGATGGCAACGAAATCATTTGCGCATATGAATACTTCGGGAAGCTGGAGCGTCCGCCGGACAGTCTCTTCCAGTGTTTTGGAGTCTGCGAAAACTGTCCTGCCGGTAAACTGGGCGGTACACGGATCAAGCCTGTTTGCGCTGAGTGCGTGCATAAAGCCCTGATATCTCTCGAAGAAGGAGCGGCAGTGTTCCGGATTCCCGGCAAATGCAAAGCGCCGGCATCCATTCTGGATCAGTGCATCCGTAAGGTTAAAGATGCTCAGATGATTTTCCATGAGCAGAAAATCCGCATTGATCTGTGTCATGTCAGTATCGGCGGCTGTATCGAGAAAGAGGAGCGGGATACCGAGAGTGCCCAGCATCTCGATATATTCCGGGTCAAACAGCTCGAGGCAGATGATCCCTGCTGTCTTTTCTTTATTAAAGCCCATGGGAAGGCTCAGCGAAGCGATCTCAGTGTCCCGTACCGGAAACATGGACAGCCGGTAGTTATTTTTGCTCATCCGCTCCTGAAACGTGTTCAGCGCGTAGGTTCCGAAATGGGAGCCGTAAGGCATATTCTGAGTGATAAGGGCAAGTTCTTTTACCTCTCCTTTTTCTGCGGGGGAAGGGTCCGAGATATAGATGACCCGGCGGTAGCCCATTTCCGCCGCTTTCTCAAGTATCTTCTGCCGGGTGTCCTCGGCGAGGACTCCCGTATTATTCAGTGCTTTTGATACGGTATTTCTGGAAAGACCTAAAGCGTCTGCAATGTCCTGGATCGTGATTTTCTTTTCCACTTATAGTACCTCCCAAATAATAGTAGTGATGCATTATAACGGTTCAGTACGCGCCATTCATAAAACCGCACTTCGTGCTTATTGCGGCCGTCGCCGCTGTTTTACTCATTGACAGGCGCTCGGCACATCTGATTATCAGCCGGCAGATTCTTATGCAGGCATAAATCTGCCGGCTGATATCATATGGCTGGACTGTTACATTTAATGTAATGGAATTGTGCAGATTTGTCAAATGTAAAAGTGTTAAAGGCTCAATAGTGCCGGATTAAATGCGTGGAATTTTACAAAAAAATGTGAATAGTGCATTTGTAAAATAAAAATGTTATGCAAATGTAAAAACAATATTGACATTATGCACAATAAATGATACTATAATCACAACATATAACTATCTGTGCATAAAAAGATCGATCGAAAAATGCGGAGTGTGCAAATGTAAACACAGGAGGGGCTTAAAATGAGAGTTTTCCGTAAAAAGAATGCGGCGGCCGTCGTCAGGCAGACGCCGCGGGAAAAACTGAAGTATGTAAAAAAGAACTGGCAGCTGTATGTATTCTTTCTTCTGCCGGGGCTGCTGCTCACGCTGATCTTCAAGTACGGTCCGATGGGCGGGATCCTGATCGCCTTTGAGGATTACAACGTGATCGAAGGCGTGCTCGGAAGTCCGTGGGTGGGACTGGAATATTTCCAGAGATTCCTTTCATCCCCGGATTTTATGAACTATCTGATGAATACGTTAAAGCTGAGTGTGTTCGGACTGTTATGGGGATTCCCCGTTCCGATCATCCTTGCGCTTCTGCTGAACCAGATCCGCAGGACAGGGATCCGGAAAAATATACAGCTTCTGATCTATGCGCCGAACTTTATCTCGGTCATCGTACTCTGCGGTATGGTCCGCATGTTCCTTTCTCCGGTGGGACCGATCAATTCATTATTCGGGATCGACACCAACTGGATGACAATGCCGGAAGCATTCCGGACGATTTACATCGCCAGCGGGATCTGGCAGACGGCAGGGTGGTCTTCCATCATGTATACGGCGGCGCTGTCCAATGCCAGCAAGGATCTGGAAGAAGCGGCGATCGTGGACGGAGCGAATATCCTGCAGCAGATCCGTTACGTGCAGCTGCCTGCGATCAAAAATATCATTGTGATCCAGTTTATCCTGCAGGCAGGAAATATCATGAGCATCGGATTTGAGAAAGCCTATGCGCTGCAGACAGATATGAACCTTCCGGCTTCTGAGATCCTTTCTACATATGTATACAGGCTCGGTCTTCTCAACGGAGACTACGGATATTCGACGGCGGTGGGACTTTTCAATTCAGTGATCAACGTGATCCTTCTGATATTCGTGAACTGGGTTGTGAAGAAATTAAACGACGGCGAAGGATTATAAAAGGGGGATTTGATGATGGAAACGAGAAGAAAAATGAAACTCG
>DWYB01000018.1 GCA_019118885.1 Candidatus Mediterraneibacter surreyensis
ACCGGCGCGATCATGATCTCATTGCCAAGCATGAGCTGATCCTCGATGCGGCGCGCCATTTTGTCATCCGGGTATACGAATGAGAGCGGTTTGAAATACATATCGTCTGTTAATGCTGCTTTCATGTACTCGCTGTACAGGTAGGGCAGCAGACGGTACCTGACGCCGACCACGTGACGGAAGTCTTCCACATTTTCAAACTGGTAGCATTCCTGTTCCCTTGTACCCAGTGCAGCGTGATTTCTCATGAGCGGAGTGAATACGCCCAGCGCAAGGAAACGGAGCAGCAGATCTCTTGTCGTGTCGGCGCCGAACCCTCCAAGATCGGCTCCTGTATAGAGGAATCCGCACATATTCAGTGATGGCATCATTTTTAAGTTGAGCAGGATATGTGACCACCAGGATTTGTTGTCTCCGGTCCAGATGCCTCCGTAACGGTGCATTCCTATATAGGAAGAACGGGAGAACATCAGAAAACGCTTGTCGGGATCGATGCGTTCAAATGCCTCTCCTGCGGCTCTTGTCATATTGAATCCGAACAGGTTGTGTACCTTGTCGTGGCGGACCATCTGTCCGTTTACATTATGATAGAATCTCTTATAATCGTCCTGACTGTTCGAAAGGCTTCCAAGTTTATCGCCGAGCTGCCATACGCCGATGTCCTCTTTTGTTTCCTCAGACTTTTCACTTCCATCCCAGTT
Organism: Candidatus Mediterraneibacter surreyensis; assembly: GCA_019118885.1. GTDB lineage: Bacteria > Bacillota > Clostridia > Lachnospirales > Lachnospiraceae > Mediterraneibacter > Mediterraneibacter surreyensis. Next base: position 702 of record DWYB01000018.1, read on the forward strand.
GCTCGTTCCGGTCTCAGCAAATTTGCGCGCCATCTCTTTTGCTTCTTCAAGCCCTTCTTTTGAATAGAAGATGGCAGGTTCATTCATGTCATTCCAGAAGCCTTCGATGCCCTGATCCGTGAGGAAACGGTATTTGTCACCGAACCATTTCCGAGCCTCTGGATTCAATACATCCGGGAAGTGTGTGTCTCCCGGCCATACTGCCGCCACGAAGTCACTTCCGTCCTCTCTCTGGCAGAAGTAGCGGTTTTTCACCCCTTCTTCGTAGACGTCGTATCCGTCCTCGATCTTTACGCCTGCATCAATGATAGGAACGAGGCGGATATGCTGGTTTTTCATTTCCTGAACAAATGCAGGAAAATCTTTGAAACCATCGTTCACGGTAAAGTCTTTGTAGGAATCCATATAATCGATGTCCATATAGATCATATCCAGCGGAATATGGTTTTCACGGTAGCTCTGTGCGACCTTTTCAAAATCTTCTTTTGTCTTGTATCCCCAGCGGCTCTGCCCGAAGCCGAATGCGAATTTCGGCGGGATATAGCTGCGTCCGATCATACCGCGGAACTGTTTTACGATATCGTAAGGAGAGTTCCCGTCGATGACGTACAGTGCAAGGTCTGCGTCCGCGCAGGAGACTTTCAGCGTGTCCATGCGGGTATAGCCGACGTCAAATGTCAGCTTTGACGGATAGTCAAAGAAGAGTCCGAAAGTTTTCTTTCCCGTAATGACGATAAAGTTGTGTGCGCCGTACAGAGAGCGCTTGTCTTCTGTGTGGTCCGGATCATCCGTGCAGTCGCTGATATAGCAGTAGCCGCGCTTGTTGATGCCGCGGTTGGCCTCGCCCAGCCCGTAGACGATGTCATCCTCCTCCATAATATAAGTAAAAGCAAAGCCGTCCTGCGTGTTGATAACGCCGTATGCAGGTGCACCGTCCGTCTGTGCGATATCAGTCACGACAGCCTCCGTTTCAAAAGGCATTCCATAGATGTATTTGCGGATCATGTCATTTCCTCCTTTGATCTTATGAATCGTAACAGTTCAGCCCGCGCCATTAGCAAAACCGCACTGCGTGCTTACTGCGGCTGCCGCCGCTGTTTTGCTCATATACTGGCGCTCAGCTCATCTGATTATTAGGAGCCAGATTCTTATGCAAGCATAAATCCGTCTCCTGATAATCAGATGGCTGAACTGTTATTATACATTGTATTATAATGCCTTGGACAGAATAAGACTTGCAGTATTCTGCAAAGTTATAACATAAAAATGCTTTTTCAACTGACGTCAACTGACGCAATTGACGACAACTGACGCAGCTGACCTCAGCTGACGTTAGAAAAATTTTCTGTTCCGTGTTCCTTTACAAAGGGAACGAGTCACTGTACCAGTTTCCAGATCCAGTAGATAAATCCCAACGCCCAGCTGGTGAAAATACCATACAGGATTACGGGACCGGCAATCGTGAATATCTTGCAGCCGATCCCGAATACCTGTCCTTCCTTCTTATATTCAATGGCAGGCGCGGCTACCGAGTTGGCAAAACCAGTGATGGGTACGAGAGCTCCTGCGCCGCCCCATTTCGCCAGGCGGGGATAGATGCCGGTTCCGGTGAGCAGCACACTGATCAGGACGAGCATCAGGGATGTCCAGCTGCTGCACTCGTCGGTGCTCAAGGAGCGGAACTCGCAGTAGTGATAGATGATCTGTCCGAGCGTACAGATCGCGCCTCCCAGCAGAAATGCCTTGAGCATGTTCAGCCAGACATTGTGTTTAGGCGTTTTTTCATTGACATATTTTTCATATTCTTTTTCTTTTTTTAATTTCTGTATCTTATCCATAGAAAGAACTCCTTTACTACCGGTTTCAGCCGGAATTTTTATATCATGACCTTCTTAGTATTTTAATTTCGTTCCTTAAATATACATTGCATATTTTACAGAGCAGTGCAGATAATATTTGCATATCAAGAGAATCACAGAAACGAGGATATCAGTATGAACCGGATAATCAAAGGAAAACAGAGCCTGCTCTTTGAAAATGCGCCCTATATAGTGAGCGCGGCGTCTGTGACGGGCAGCAAAGAGGCAGAAGGACCGCTGGGAAAACTTTTTGATATGACAAATGAAGACGATCTGTTCGGCGCGCAGACCTGGGAGGAGGCGGAGAGTACCATGCAGAAAGAAGCCTGCGTGCTTGCCCTGGGAAAGGCGCATGTGAAAGCAGACGAGATCCGTTATCTCTTCGGCGGGGATCTGCTGAGGCAGGGAATCGCTACATCAATGGGAGTGGAAGCGCTTCAGATTCCCATGTTCGGGCTGTATGGAGCATGTTCCACCTCGGGGGAGGCGCTGGCCCTTGCGGGAATGAGCGCGGCTGCAGGATACGGGAAATACATGCTGGCGGTCACATCCAGTCATTTCGGGAGCGCGGAGAAAGAGTTCCGTTTTCCCCTCGGATATGCAAATCAGCGGCCGCTGTCCGCTCACTGGACGGTGACCGGAAGCGGGGCATTTCTTGTGCGGGCAGCAGAACCGGACAGTGAATCGGAGATCAATTCAGGAGAAAGGCAGATTCGGGAATCCGCTCAAAGCAGCTCTGCAGAAACAGACACAGTGGCGGAAGTTCCTGCGGAGGATGATATCAGCACCACTCACATCTCCCATGTGCGCATTGCGGGAGTTACGGTGGGAAAGATCGTGGACTATGGTCTGAAAGATTCACAGAACATGGGAGCCTGTATGGCGCCCGCGGCTATGGATACTATTGTGCAGAACTTCGAAGATACGGGAAGAAGCGAGCAGGACTATGACCGTATTATTACAGGAGATCTCGGATATGTGGGACAGTCTATTCTGTTCGACCTGGTCAGAGGAAAAGGATATGATATAAGAAAGAAACATCTTGACTGCGGGATGACCATATTTGACAGGGAGACTCAGGATACACATGCCGGAGGAAGCGGATGCGGATGTGCGGCGGTCACCCTTGCTTCTTTTATTCTCCCTAAGATCGAGAAGGGGGAGTGGAAACGGGTCCTTTTCGTTCCTACAGGAGCCCTGATGTCTACGGTGAGTTTCAATGAAGGAGCCAGTGTGCCGGGAATTGCACACGGAATCGTCCTGGAGCACTGGCCCGGATGATGAGAGATATACTGAATAAGAGAGGAGAAAAATACGATGGAATATATTACGGCATTTGTCATAGGAGGTCTGATCTGCGCTGTTGTGCAGATCCTGCTTGATCGGACAAAATTAATGCCTGGAAGGGTCATGGTCCTTCTAGTATGTACAGGGGCGCTGCTCGGATTCTGCGGTATCTACAAACCTTTTCAGGAGTTTGCCGGTTCCGGCGCCAGCGTGCCTCTGCTTGGATTTGGAAATACATTATGGCAGGGAGTAAAAGAGGCAGTCGATGAAAACGGATTTATCGGCATCTTCATGGGAGGCTTCAAAGCCAGTGCGGTAGGGATTTCGGCGGCTTTGATCTTCGGATATATCGCATCTTTTATTTTTGATCCGAAGATGAAGAAGTAGATCCTGCCCGGCGCCGGGATGAAGAGTGTATTGACAGGTTTTGTTTACTGATGATATGATAATCCACGTATTAGCGGCACAGCAAAGGAGGATTATGCGACATGTGTGGAATCGTTGGATATGTTGGGGAAGAGCAGGCAGCTCCCATTTTATTAGAAGGATTATCAAAACTGGAGTACAGAGGATATGACTCTGCCGGGATTGCAGTACGCAACGAGATGTCAGGCGAGATCTCGGTTGTAAAGGCAAAAGGGCGTCTGAAGATCCTGGCAGAAAAGACTGATAATGGAAAGAGTGTGCGTGGAACATGCGGTATCGGACATACCCGCTGGGCGACTCACGGAGAACCGTCGGAAAATAATGCACATCCCCATTGTACAGATGACAGATCCGTTGTTCTTGTACATAACGGAATTATAGAGAATTATCAGGAATTAAAAGACAAGCTTGTCAAATCAGGCTATACTTTTTATTCCCAGACGGATACGGAAATCGCGGTGAAACTGATCGATTATTATTATAAAAAGACAGGAACTCCGCTGGAAGCGCTTACCAGGAGTATGCTTCGTATCAGAGGATCCTATGCGTTCGGAGTGATGTTCCATGATTATCCGGGCAGGCTTTTCGCAGCGAGAAAGGACAGTCCGCTTATCATAGGACAGAGCGAAACAGGCAGTCTTATGGCGTCCGATGTACCGGCGATTCTGGATAAGACAAGAAACGTATACTATATTGATAATCTTGAGATCGCAGAACTGACTGGTGATGAAATACATTTTTACAATATAGACCGGGAAGAGATCCGGAAGGAAATGGTAGAGATCAAATGGGATGCGGAGTCTGCGGAGAAAGGCGGATATGAGCATTTCATGCTGAAAGAGATCCACGAACAGCCGAAAGCGGTTCAGGATATGATCGGCGCCTATGTTAAAGACGGAGCTGTTGATTTCTCAGAAGTGGGACTCTCAGACGAGGATATGAAAAATCTGGAGAGAATATATATCGTAGCATGCGGTTCTGCGTATCATGTCGGCATGGCGGGAAAATATGTACTGGAGGAACTGGCGAGAATTCCTGTAGAGGTAGATCTTGCGTCAGAATTCCGCTACCGCAATCCGATCATTGTGCCGAACTCCCTTGTGATCATTGTATCTCAGTCAGGAGAGACGGCGGACAGCCTTGCGGCTCTTCGTCTTGTAAAGGAACACGGAGTCCCGGTAATGGGAATCGTCAATGTAGTGGGATCAAGTATTGCCCGTGAAAGCGATTATATCCTGTACACTTATGCAGGACCTGAGATATCTGTAGCAACGACAAAGGCATACAGCACACAGTTGATCGCTATGTATCTGATCGCGATCCAGGCTGCAAAAGTAAAAGAAAAAATCGATGATGAGCGCTATGCCGGACTGCTTGCAGAGATGGAGACACTGCCGTCCAAGATTCAGAAAACCCTGGATGATAAGGAAAGGATTCAGTGGTTTGCAAGTAAATATGCGAATGCGAGAGATATTTTCTTTATCGGTCGAGGCCTTGATTATGCGATCAGTATGGAAGGAAGCCTGAAAATGAAAGAGATCAGCTATATTCATTCTGAAGCGTATGCGGCAGGCGAACTCAAACATGGACCGATCAGCCTCGTGGAGAAAGGAATCCTCGTGGTCGGGGTCCTGACTCAAAGCGAACTGTTTGAAAAGACATTGAGCAATATGGTAGAGGTAAAGAGCCGCGGAGCTTATCTGATGGGGCTTACTACCTATGGCAACTACAATATCGAAGATACGGCCGATTTCTCCGTGTATGTGCCGAAAACCGAGTCTTACTTTATGACAAGCCTTGCAATAGTGCCGCTCCAGCTCATGGGTTATTATGTGAGTGTGGCGAAAGGTCTTGATGTGGATAAGCCGAGAAACCTGGCAAAATCAGTGACAGTAGAATAGAATATTTAGGTCAATCCAAAAAGAAAAGCGCCCTCTGTACACAGATATATTCATCTGTATACAGAGGGCGCTTTACAAACATTTAACACAATCCTCCCTGCCGCCTCTTTCCTCATCTGGTATAATGATCCTGCACTGATATCAGAGATAAGAAGGAGTGGTTTCTGTAGATAATCTACAGAAACATAAAGCGGAGTATTATGAAGAACAATATCACGACACAGATCGAATCCGGCTACGCGGATCTGAGAAAATCCGAGAAACAGGCTGCAGATTACATATTGGACCATATGGATCAGGCTCAGGATCTTCCCCTTGACCGTCTGGCAAAGGCTGCAGGCGTCAGCCAGCCCACCGTGCTCAGAATGCTGAAAGCGCTGGGATATAAGGGATATAAGGACTTTCGCTACCAGTTGGTCGCCGAGCTTGCTAAGTCTGGAAATAGTGCGGAAGATACAGAACAGCTTCAGCTGATGTACGGCTATACGCTGGATAAGAAGGATGGGCTGGATGAGATACCGGTCAATATTACAATGACTACAGAGTGTATGCTGGAAGAGACGCTTAAGAATTTTCCGGGAAAGACCTACAAAAAAGTGATCGGGGCGCTTAAGAGCGCCCGGCTGATTGACATTTACAGTGTGGAGAACTCGGAGGTTGTGGCGGTGGACCTGTTGACCAAGCTTCTGTATTTGGGGCTGCCGTGCAGGCACTTTACCGACTGTTACCTGCAGCAGATTACTGCCGGTCGTTTGACGGATCAGGATGTGGCAGTGGGCATTTCCTATTCCGGAGAGTCGAAAGATACGGTGGATGCGATGAGAGCAGCGAAGCGTTCCGGAGCGTGTACGATCGCAATCACGAATTTTAAGGAGTCTACGATCGGAAAATATTCGGACATTCTGGTCTGCACCAGTCAGGACCAGCATTTCTACGGCAATGCCATCTTCTCCAGATCCACACAGATTCTGATTGTGGACATGATCTATATGGGGCTTATATCATCGGACTATGAGCACTATGTGGAACAACTGAATAAATGCGAAAAAGTTGTGCGTGATAAGGCGTATGACTATCAGCGAAAACGGTAGATTATCTACATCTTAAAGTATGTTAAGCCTCTGTAAAGTTTACATTTCCTTTACAGAGGCTTGATTTTTTCTTGATAGAAACGGCAGGATCGGTGCAGGTATAATCTTACGTGCAGGCCGATGGACGAACCTTATGAGCCTGCGGAACAAAGCTTTACTGATCTATAGTGAAGAAGAGGAGTTAAGTATTATGCTTGAGTTGAAAAATGTAAAGAAGAGTTATGACGGCACGCCGGTGCTCACCGACATCAGCCTGAATATTGAAGACGGAGAGATCGTTTCGATATTAGGACCGTCCGGATGCGGAAAGACGACGCTTCTTAACCTGATCCTCGGGATTGTGGATTCAGACGGCGGACAGATTATCTACAACGGAGAAGACATCACGAACGTTCCTATGGAAAAGAGAGGGTTCAACATTGTGTTTCAGGATTACGCCCTGTTCCCGAATCTGAACGTGTATCAGAACATTACATACGGACTGAGAAATAATCCGGAGATTTCTTCCAGAGAGGAAGTGGAGGATCTGATCCATCTGCTGGGGCTTGAAGAGCATTTAAATAAGAGGATCGGACAGCTCTCCGGCGGACAGAAGCAGAGAGTTGCCCTTGCGAGAACTTTGGTAATGAAGCCGAAGATCCTTCTTCTCGACGAGCCGTTAAGCGCTCTGGACGGCGTGATCAAAGAGTCTATCAAGGACAGGATCAGGACGATTGCCAGAGAGTACAATCTGACGACGATCATCGTGACGCATGATCCGGAAGAGGCGCTGACACTCTCCAACCGTGTGATGATCATCAATGAGGGCAGGATCGCCCAGTTCGGCCGCCCGGAAGAGATTATCAGCAGACCGGAGAACGGGTTTGTTCAGAAATTCATCCTGAATCAGCTGGAGATTAAGAAGAACAATATTTTCACGCTGTTTTCAGGTCAGCTTGAACAACAGGTACAGGTCGGCTGAAGGGGTGAGTGTTATGAGAAAGAACAGAGAGATTAAGGCTATTTTTGCGGTGATGGCAGTATTTTTCGCGGGATTTCTGGCAGTGCCCATGATCAGTGTCCTGGTGAAATCCTTCACCGGAAACGGAGAAGCAGCATCGCTTTCCCACTACGTCGAGGTGCTGACCGGAAGAGGCTTCCTGCGCGCTTTGGGGAACAGCTTTGCAATCTCCATATGCAGTGCGCTTCTCGCGACTGTCCTGGCCTTTATCCTGGCATATACGATCCACTACACAAATGTGGGAAAAAGGTATAAATGGCTGATCAGCAAGGCGGCGATCCTTCCTATGCTGCTCCCGACGATCACTTATGGATTTGCGATCATTTATTCCTTCGGAAAGCAGGGACTGCTGACACAGCTCTTCGGAAGACAGCTCTTTGATATCTACGGATTCAACGGTCTTCTTCTGGGCTATGTAGTGTATACGCTCCCGATCGCATTTACCCTGATCAACAATGCCATGGGGTATATCGATAAGAGATTTATGATCGTGTCAAGGCTTATGGGGGATTCCCCGCTGCAGACTTTCCGCATGACGATCGTAATCCCGCTTCTGGGAACCCTGGCAACGTCATTTATCCAGACTTTCTTCCTGTGCTTTACAGATTTCGGTATACCGGCGTCTGTAGGAGGACAGTATGAGGTTGTGGCGAGCGTGCTTTACGAAGAAATGCTCGGAAGTATCCCGAACTTTGGCAACGGTGCGGTCGTGGCGCTTGTCATGATCATTCCGTCGGTAGTAAGTATCACGGTACTCCATATCCTGGAGAAATATAACGTGCGCTACAACAAGATCTCACCGATCGAGCTGAAGAAAGGCGTGAAGAGAGATATAGTATTTGCAGTATTGAGCGGCGCGGTCCTGATCTGTGCGCTGAGTATGTTCATTGTTATGTTCGTGACTCCGTTCATCGAGGAGTGGCCTTACCGGATGAACTTTACACTGGAGCATGTACAGGCAGTGTTCGAAGACAGGCAGCTCTACGGTGTCTATGTAAACTCCGTGATCGTAGCCCTGATCACTGCCCTGGCAGGCACGCTGATCGCCTATGGCGGTGCGCTGGTGACGGCCAGAAGTACGGTGAGCGGGAAATTGAAGAAGGTGATCGACAGCATCGCTCTGGTGACGAACACGATCCCCGGCATGGTCATCGGTCTTGCCTACCTGTTCGTGTTCACAGGGACACCGCTTCAGAATACCTTCCCTATCATCATCATTTGTAACGTCGTCCACTATTTCTCGACGCCGTATCTGATGATGAAGAACTCCCTGTCCAAGATGAATGCATCGTGGGAGACGACAGCAATGCTGATGGGAGACAACTGGATGAAGACGATCGCAAGAGTTGTGACTCCGAACGCCCTTTCCACACTGCTGGAGGTATTCAGTTACTACTTCGTAAATGCAATGGTTACAGTCAGCGCTGTCATCTTCATCGCCGGTGCAAGAACTATGGTCATTACGACTAAGATACAGGAACTTCAGTATTTCAATGAATTTAACGAAATCTTCGTTCTGTCGCTTCTGATCCTGTTCACAAATCTGATCGCAAGGGCAGTGTTCCGCAGACTGGCGAAGATGAGCGAGAGCAGACAGAAGACGGCAAAAATATACCGTTTTGCTGAAAAGAAGAAGGCTGCCTAAACAGCATGGCATACGGCCTTCGACATCAGAAATAGAAAATATCATAAGTTTATAAGGAGAATTGTAATTATGAAAAAGATGATTTTTAAGAGAGCAGCATCACTTACACTTGCAGCGGCAGTGGCTGTGACAGGCATGGGACTTACAGGATGTGACACAGGTTCTTCAGGGGATCAGATTATTATTTATTCCAATGCGGATGAGGAAGCTATCACGGCGATGGAAAACGCGCTTGACAACAACGGTTATGAGGGGCAATACATGTTCCAGACATTCGGAACTTCCGAGCTTGGCGGAAAGCTGCTTGCTGAGGGAACAAACATTGAGGCGGATATGGTGACTATGAGTACGTTCTATGTAGAGAGCGCGCAGGCTCAGAACTCTATGTTTCAGGATCTGACCTTTGATGTAGATACGATCGATGAATTCGAGCCTTACTGTGCACCGATTACCTCACAGGAAGGAACAATCATCGTGAATACAGAGATGATGGAGGAAAACAACCTTCCGATGCCGGCATCCTTAAAGGATCTGGCTGATCCGGTATACAAAGGATACCTTTCTGTGACAGATATTTCGGCGTCTTCCACTGCATGGCTCCTTATCCAGGCGCTCGTATCCGCATACGGTGAGGACGGAGCACAGGAAGTGCTCACAGGCATCTATGAAAATGTAGGAGATCACCTTGAGGATTCCGGTTCTGCACCGCTGAAGAAAGTACGTGCCGGAGAAGTGGCTATCGGATTCGGCCTTCGTCAGCAGGCGGTTGCAGATAAAGCAGACGGACTCCCGATCGACTACATTGATCCGGAGGAAGGAAACTTCAGTCTGACAGAGTCTGTTGCGATCGTAGACAAGGGCGACGACACAAATCCGCTGGCAATGGAAATGGCACAGTGCATTATCGAGAACGGGCGAGAAGAGCTGCAGTCCTACTATCCGAACGCACTGTATAACGGAGAGACTACAGATGCGGAAAATAAATCAGCAAATCCGCAGGTGTTCCCGGAAAAACTGACAGTTGACCTTCTGGAGCAGCACCAGGCGATTTCCGAGGCGGCAAAAGAGGCGGCCGGACTGTAAATTCCGGGACGTAGTAAAATCTGATTTTACTACGTCCCCAATCAACAATCAAAGAGAAAAGAGGAAACAGAGATGAAATCATATAAACTTCTTACACCGGGCCCACTTACTACAACGGATACGGTAAAACAGCAGATGATGTTTGATCACTGCACATGGGACGATGATTATAAGCAGATCACACAGGAAATCCGGAAAGGACTTTTAAAACTGGCTCATGTATCCGAAGATGAGTATACGGCAGTGCTGATGCAGGGAAGCGGTACATTTGGCGTGGAGTCTGTGCTTACGAGCGTGATCGGATCAGGAGACGAGCTTCTGATCTGCGCCAACGGCGCATACGGCGAGCGTATGGCTGATATCGCAGACCACGCAGGAATTAAGCATCAGGTATACAATGAGCACTACAACAAAGTGCCAAATGCCCAGAAAATCGGCGAGATGCTGGACGCGGATCCGGCGATCACACATGTATCCATGGTACACAGCGAGACGACATCCGGTATCTTAAATGATATCGAAGCGGTTGGAAAAGTCGTAAAGGAAAAAGGAAGAGTCTTTATCGTAGATGCCATGAGCAGTTTCGGAGGCGTAGACATTCCGGTGGAAGACTGGGGGATCGATTTCATTATCAGCAGTGCCAACAAGTGTATCCAGGGTGTGCCGGGCTTCTCTTTCATTATTGCAAGACGCGATCTTCTGGAGGCGAGCGCGGGAAAAGCAAGAAGCCTCTCTCTTGACCTGTATGACCAGTGGAAGACGATGGAAGTAGACGGCAAATGGAGATTTACTTCCCCGACCCACGTGGTGCTCGCTTTTGCCCAGGCGATGAAAGAGCTGGAGGAAGAAGGCGGCATAGAGGCGAGAAGCAGACGCTATACTGAGAATAACAGGCTTCTCATTGAAAAGATGGCTGAAATGGGGATTCATCCGTATATTGACAGTACCCACCAAGGGCCGATCATCACGACTTTCTTCTACCCGGAAGAGTGCCACTTTACATTTTCACAGATGTATGAGTACATTAAGGACAGAGGATATGCGATCTATCCGGGCAAAGTGACGGAGGCCGAGACGTTCCGTATTGGAAATATCGGGGAAATCTATCCGGAGGATATTGAGAAAGTATGCGCGATCATAAAGGAATTTCTGGAGGAATACAATCATGAAGAAAATTAAGGCTGTGATCTTTGACTGGGCAGGAACAACGGTAGATTTCGGATGCATGGCGCCGGTGCAGGCATTTGTGGAAGTGTTTAAACAGTTCGGCATCGAGCCGACCATGGAGGAAGTGCGTGAGCCCATGGGCATGCTCAAGATCGACCATATCCGCACCATGCTGAAGATGGATCGGATCAAAGCGCTCTGGACAGAGAAGTACGGTAAAGAGCCGGGAGAGGAAGAAGCGCAGGCGTTGTATCAGATTTTCGAGGAGAAGCTTTTGAGCATTCTTCACCTCTACTCCGATCCGAAGCCAGGCGTGGTTGAAACCGTAAACCGTCTGAGAAGAAACGGTATCAAGATCGGTTCCACCACAGGATATAATGACAAGATGATGGAAATTGTAGTTCCGGCAGCAAAGGAGAAAGGCTATGAGCCGGACGTGTGGTTCAGCCCGGATTCTACCGGACAGAAAGGCCGGCCCTATCCATATATGATCTTCCGCAATATCGAGGCGCTGGGTGTCAAGAAGGTGCGCCGTGTCCTGAAAGTGGGGGATACGATCTCTGATATCAAGGAAGGAAAAAATGCAGGAGTATGGTCGGCAGGCATAGTAGTCGGAAGTTCGGAGATGGGACTGAGCCAGGAGGAATACGAAGCACTCTCTTCGGAAGAAAAGGAAGAAAAGTGCCGGGAAGTCTCAGAAAAATTCCTGGATGCAGGAGCTGACAAAGTATTCTACACAATAGAAGATCTGGGAGAATTTCTCCTCGGGTAGCTGCGGATCCGGTGTGACGGCGTCAGAAGTAATATAGAAAAGTCTCGTCATATTTGATAAAAGAAAATGCGAAAATCAGCCTCGGTTTGTGCGAACCGGCGCAAATTGGGGCTTTTTGCGACTTTACATAGATTTAACATAGACTTGATTTTACATTTTACATTTCTCTTTTATGATGAATAGCGTCGACGGGAGAGAACGAACCGCGGCAGCGCAGACGAAGATGCGCAGTACATAATAACCTGAATTGAAAAAGGAGATTATCGAAAATGAAGATGAAAAAGTTTATCGCAGTATTAGCAACAGTATCAATGGTAGCAGCTATGGCAGCAGGATGCGGAAGCAGCTCAGACGACACATCTGCTGAAGGAGATGCAGCGACAACAGAGGAAGGCGGAGATTCCGGAAGCTGGGATGCAGCAAATATGATCACAGCCGTAACACGTGAGGAAGGATCAGGTACGAGAGGAGCTTTCACAGAGCTGTTCGGTGTTGTCGATGAAGAGGACAACGATATGATCACTCTGGACGCTCAGACTACAAACAGCACATCCGTTATGATGACAACTGTATCTGAGAATGAATATGCAATCGGTTACATCTCTCTTGGATCTCTTGATGAGTCTCTTGTAAAGGCTGTTAAGATTGACGGAGTTGATGCTACAGCTGAGAATATTGAGAACGGAACTTACAAAGTATCCAGACCGTTTAATGTAGCAGTAAAACCGGATTCCGATAATGCAGTGGCTGCAGATCTTATGGCATTTATCATGAGTACAGAGGGCCAGCAGGTTGTAGCTGATGAAGGATACATTCCGGTAGCAGATGTTGAGGCTTATGCTGGCGATGCTCCGGAAGGAAGCTGTGTGGTAGGAGGATCTTCCTCTGTATCTCCGCTGATGGAGAAACTGATCGAAGCTTATGCAGAAGTTAACCCGAATGCATCTATCGAGCTTCAGACGTCTGATTCTACTACAGGTATGACAAACGCAATCGAGGGAAGCTATGATATCGGTATGGCATCAAGAGAGCTCAAAGACGAAGAAGCTGCTGAACTTCAGGGAACAGTAATCGCTACAGACGGTATCGCAGTTATCGTAAACCAGAACAACCCAACAGACGATCTGTCATCTGATCAGGTTAAGAGCATCTACCTTGGCGATGTAACAACATGGGATGCCATCTAAAGTAAAGCATTAGTTCAGCCGCAGTAAGCACGAGAGTGCGGCTTTGAGAATGCCGTGTGCTGAACTTTTACAATTTACACACAGAGAAATTCTTGAAGAAAAGATTTCCGCTTTTAAATTTTGAGCCGGGCAGATATGAGGCATGTCTTCCCGGCTCATCAGGAGGAAAAAATGAAATCAAAAGCATGGACTGAAAAATTCATGCAGGGAGTTTTTTTCGTAGCCGCGTGTGCATCCGTGCTTGCGGTAGCGCTTATTTGCATCTTCCTGTTCGCAAATGGAATCCCTGCAATGAGAGAAATCGGATTTATCAAATTCATCACAGGAGAAATCTGGCGCCCGAACAGTGAACAGTTCGGAATTCTGCCGATGATCGTAGGAAGCCTTTATGTGACGGCGGGAGCGATCATCTTCGGTGTGCCGATCGGTATCCTGACTTCTGTATTCATGGCGATGTACTGCCCGAAACAGATTTACAAACCGCTGAAAGCAGCAACAGAGCTTCTTGCAGGAATCCCTTCGGTTATTTACGGCTTCTTCGGTCTGGTCGTTGTGGTTCCGCTTATACGTGAATTCGGAACTGCACTTTATAAAGCAGGACTGGTGAGCAAACCGGGTAACGGTAACAGCATCCTGACGGCTTCCCTTATCCTTGGCATGATGATTCTGCCGACGATCATCGGAACGACAGAGAGCGCAATACGTGCGGTACCCTCACATTATTATGAAGGTTCACTTGCGCTGGGCGCGACAAAAGAGAGAAGCATTTTCCGAGTTATCATTCCGGCAGCCAAATCAGGTGTGATCGCGGGAATTGTCCTCGGTATCGGCCGTGCGATCGGCGAGACGATGGCTGTAATAATGATTGTCGGTAACCAGGCAAGACTTACGGGAAGTATTCTGGATGGTATTCGTACTCTTACCGGAAATATCGTAATTGAGATGGGTTATGCGACAGGCCTTCACAGAGAAGCGCTGATCGCAACAGGAGTTGTACTCTTTGTGTTCATCCTCATCATCAACTTAAGCGTAGCGTTATTGAAGAGGGGGGCGGATCATGAGTAAGCAGACAGAAATCAAAATGGTTAATAAGAATACGATAGGGGATAAGTTCAGGACCTATCTGAAACATCCGGGTTCACTGATCGTAATGTTGCTTGTGATGCTGGCGGCGATCGTTACATTTGCTGTACTGATTTTTCTGATCGCTTATATCCTGATCAATGGCGTGCCGCACATTACTCCGTCACTTTTTTCACTGGAATACAGTTCTGAAAATGCGTCGGTAGTTCCGGCTTTCGTAAATACAATTGTTATGACACTGTTATCCCTTATTATTGCGGTTCCTTTCGGAATCTTCTCTGCGATCTTCCTCGTAGAGTACGCAAAAAGGGGGAATAAATTCGTTGAGATCATTCGTCTGACGACAGAGACACTCCAGGGAATTCCATCGATCGTATATGGACTCTTTGGTATGCTATTTTTTGTAAATACTCTGGGATGGGGATTCTCCCTTCTGGCAGGCGCCTTTACCATCGCGATCATGATCCTTCCGCTGATCATGAGGACTACAGAGGAAGCTCTGAAAGCAGTTCCTGATTCCTATCGCGAGGGAAGCTTCGGACTCGGAGCAGGAAAACTCCGTACCGTATTCCGCATCGTGCTGCCGTCCGCAATCCCGGGCGTGCTCGCAGGTGTGATCCTTGCGATCGGACGTATCGTCGGTGAGACAGCAGCTCTGATGTACACATCCGGAACTGTGGCTCAGATTCCGGACAGCGTAATGGGATCCGGACGTACGCTGGCTCTTCATATGTATGTACTCTCAAGTGAGGGCCTTTATATGGATCAGGCGTATGCAACAGCAGTAATCCTGCTCATACTTGTAGTGGGTATCAACGCACTGTCAAGTTTTATTGCAAGAAAACTTACGAAAGCGTAAAAGAAAGGGAAAGGAAATGTCTAAGTTAAGTATAAAGAATCTGGATTTATATTACGGTGATTTCAAGGCCCTGAAGAATGTAAATCTTGAGATTGAAGCAAATAAGATCACCGCTTTCATCGGACCTTCCGGCTGCGGTAAATCTACTCTTCTGAAATCCATCAACCGTATGAATGACCTCGTGGAAGGATGCCGTATCGATGGCGAGATCCTTCTGGATGGCGAGAACATCTTCAAGGGCATGGACGTAAATATGTTAAGAAAGCGCGTCGGAATGGTATTCCAGAAGCCGAATCCCTTCCCGATGAGCATTTATGATAATATTGCATTCGGACCGAGGACACATGGCATCCGTTCCAAGGCAAAGCTGGATGATATCGTGGAGAAGTCACTGCGTAATGCTGCGATCTGGGACGAGTGTAAAGACCGACTGAAAACGAGTGCGCTTGGCATGTCAGGCGGACAGCAGCAGAGACTCTGTATCGCCAGAGCCCTTGCGGTAGAGCCGGAAGTGCTTCTGATGGATGAGCCTACGTCTGCTCTTGACCCGATCTCTACATCTAAGATCGAAGACCTTGCGATGGAGTTGAAAAAAGACTATACTATAGTCATGGTTACACATAATATGCAGCAGGCGGTACGTGTATCTGATAATACAGCATTCTTCTTGCTCGGAGAAGTTGTAGAGTACAACGATACGGAAAAATTATTCTCTATACCGTCTGATAAAAGAACAGAAGACTATATCACAGGGAGGTTCGGTTAAATCATGCGTAATAGGTTTGATGAGCAGCTGCACTCACTCGACGAGCAGCTTACACATATGGGAGAACTCTGCGAGACTGCGATCGCAAAAGCTACACAGGCGCTTAAAGACGGCAGTATCGAGCAGGCAAAGATTATTATCTCAGAAGATGAAGAGATCGATCAGATTGAAAAAGACATTGAGAGACTGTGCTTAAAGCTTCTGCTCCAGCAGCAGCCGGTTGCGAAGGATCTTAGAAGAATTTCGGCAGCGCTTAAGATGATTACGGATATGGAGCGTATCGGAGATCAGACTTCAGATATTGCAGAGATCATCATTTCTTCTAAAGGGGTTGCGGCGACGGACGAAATCCATGTGATCGGTACGATGGCGTCAGAAGTCAGCAAGATGGTCCGCAACAGCGTGACAGCCTATGTGAACCGGGATCTTGAACTGGCACAGAGCGTTATGAAGGCTGACGATGAGATCGACCAGTATTTTGAGGAAGTCCGTGATGAGATGATCGACTTCATTAAAGAAGAGAAAGGTGAGAACGGCAAGAGGATCTTTGACCTGATCATGGTGACAAAATACCTTGAACGTATCGGAGATCATGCGACAAATATTGCCGAGTGGGTAGAGTTCTCTATTACAGGCGTACACAAAGACAGCGCGATCATTCACGAAGGCTGATGCGCAGAAGACTGCCGGAACTGGCTGTATATCTGAAACGGCAGACGATGATTTAAGAAATACAAAAATGAAGGAGAACTGCAAAGATGATATATTGCGTGGAAGACGACGACAACATCCGCGAACTTGTAATATATACACTGGAGACAACCGGGCTTAAGGCCAGAGGGTTTGCAGACGGTTCTGCTTTTATGGAGGCTCTGGCGTTTGATACGCCGGAGCTTATTTTGCTTGATATTATGCTCCCCGGGGATGATGGACTTGAGCTGTTGAAGAAACTGAAGTCTTCGCCTAAGACAAAGAGCATCCCGGTGATCATGGTGACTGCAAAAGGTTCGGAGTATGACAAAGTAGTTGGTCTGGACTCCGGAGCAGATGACTATGTGACGAAACCTTTCGGCATGATGGAGCTTGTCTCCCGTATCAAAGCGGTGCTTCGCCGCAGTGGCAAGGTGGAAGACAGGATGGATATGGAGACGGCCGGTGTACATGTGGATGTGAAGAAACATGAAGTAACGGTGGACGGCAAAGAAGTTTCTCTGACGCTCAAGGAATTTGAACTTCTGGAAAAGCTGATGCGCAACCAGGGAATTGTTCTGACCAGAGATCAGCTTCTGACAGAGATATGGGGATATGACTTCGACGGTGAGACAAGGACTGTTGATGTACATATCAGGACTCTTCGGCAGAAGCTTGGCGAAAAGGGCGAGATCATTCAGACGGTCCGTGGCGTCGGCTACCGTGTCGGAGGGGTTGCATGAGAAAAAAGATTCAGAGAAGTATGGTGATGGTGCT
The DNA here is from genome assembly GCA_019118885.1 of Candidatus Mediterraneibacter surreyensis. Taxonomy (GTDB): domain Bacteria; phylum Bacillota; class Clostridia; order Lachnospirales; family Lachnospiraceae; genus Mediterraneibacter; species Mediterraneibacter surreyensis. Next base: position 18,295 of record DWYB01000018.1, read on the forward strand.
CGCTGTCACCCTGCTTCTTTCTTACATTATATTAACATTGATCACGTATAACAGAAATCTGGATACGCTGGAATCGGAAGTCAGGCAGGAAGCGAAATATATCCAGGCTGCTATCAATATATCCGGAGCACAGTATCTCGAGGAGATGGATGGTGTCGACTGGACGACCCGTGTCACCCAGATTGATGAGAACGGGGATGTTCTCTATGACACGCGCAGGGACAGCAGTACACTTGAGAATCACAGCGGAAGAAAAGAGGTCAGAGAAGCCCTGGCAGAAGGTGAAGGAGAAGATGTCAGAATGTCTGATACTGTCGGACAGGAAATGTATTATTATGCTCTTCTCCTGGACGATGGAACAGTGCTGCGCGCCTCCAAATCAATGGACGGTCTGGTCAGGACTGCGCTTGGCAATCTGCCGATCATGGCGGGACTTGCCGCTGTTATGCTGGTACTGGCCTACTTCCTGGCAAAATGGCAGACAAAGCGACTGGTAAGACCTTTATATGAACTCGATCTTGAGCATCCGTTGGAAAACAAGACATATGAAGAACTCACCCCTTTTCTCGAAGCAATGGATAAGCAGAATAAAGAGAAAGAGGCTGTCTCAAACATGCGCAAAGAGTTCTCTGCAAATGTTTCGCATGAGCTGAAGACGCCGCTTACTTCTATATCCGGTTATGCAGAGATCATGAAGAACGGTATGGTGCGGCAGGAAGATATTCCTCTGTTTTCCGAACGCATTTATAAGGAGGCGCGACGTCTTATCACTCTTGTTGAAGATATCATCAAGCTCTCAAAGCTGGACGAGGAATCTGTTGAGCTGGAGAAGCAGGAGGTGGATCTGTATGAGCTGACGCGTGAGATCGTCAGCCGTCTTGCACCGCAGGCATCTCAGAAAAATATACGCATGGAGCTGTCCGGAGAACCTGTGAATTATTTCGGTATACGTCAGATCCTTGATGAGATGATCTACAATGTATGTGAGAATGCGGTGAAGTATAATAATGAGTACGGACGGGTGTCCGTGTGGGTCGGAAACACGCTGGACGGTCCTAAAGTCACAGTATCGGATACCGGAATCGGTATTCCCAAAGAGCATCACGAGCGGATTTTTGAGCGTTTCTATCGGGTAGACAAGAGTCATTCAAAAGAGCGCGGAGGCACCGGACTGGGGCTTTCTATCGTAAAGCACGGAGCACTCCTTCATGGGGCGAAAGTCACGGTGGACAGTGCTCCCGGAAAGGGAACAAGGATTGAGATGCAGTTTCCGAAAGAAAAATAATAATTTTATATCCTCCGTTTCCCTATCGAAAGAGCGAATTCCGTTGACAGTTTATATGTTGGGCGATAGAATAAATTGAGGCATGGAGCATCACATGATAGAAGTGTGCCCATGCTTTTTTTGCACAGAAAACAAAAAAATTCTGAGTTTATAAAACTTTTTCTGAAGCCGGAATGTCTTAGTTTATGAAAACACTGATAAATTTTCAGTTTGATATCTTAACAAAGGAAGAAAAAGGAGGAACTACAAGATGAAACGAAAAATTGCGATCATTCTGTGCGCGGCGCTGGGGGTCATGACGTTGGCTGCGTGCGGGAAAAAGGAAGCAGAGGAACCTGCGGCAGAGGAGCCGGCGGTTACGGAAGAGGCCGAAGAAGAGGAAAATGCAGAGGGTACAAGTCAGGAAAATGCGATCATGCTGACACTGGGAGAAGAGGTCACCGGAACGATAGACGACGGATCGTATGTCTGGTACGCTTTTACGACTGACAATACTCTCGGAACTACGTACAATATTACATTTGTTAACGCAACGCCGGAGACAAATGCTCTTCAGGGCAGCCTGATCGATGATGCGGGTACGGAACTGAACAGTGATACTTCAGACAACAACGGCACGGCGGCTACGATCAGTACAAATCAGCTGGAAGCCGATACAACATACTATGTACGGTTGAATCCGACAGAGACAGACTCGTTGGATTACACACTTACTGTTGAGAGCCTTGGCGACGGCACAGCCGCAGGGCAGGTGGGAACAGCAGGCAGTCTGTCCGGCGATGAGATTGTTCCGGGAAGCAGTCAGGCTGACGCTGTACTGGTTCCATTGGGAACAAAGGTATTCGGTACGATGAAGAGTGACACATATTCCTGGTTTGCATTTACTACCGGGGATGTTGCGGAAACGACTTATAATATAACACTTATAAATGCTACTCCGGGAACAGATACGCTTTTTGGAACTTTGTGTGACGAATACGGGGAAGAACTGGGGGAAGCACGTGCTGAGAGTGATGGAACGCCTGACACGATCAGAGCGGAGGGACTTGAGCCGGACACTACATATTATGTCCGCCTCAAAATGACAACATATGATCCTCAGATCGTTGATTACTCCCTTGTTGTCAAGGATCCAAACGAGAAAACTACAGCCTACAGGACTGAGGGAAGTCTTTCTGAAGCTAAGGGAACGTCAGTCGCAGAGGATGGATCCGCAGAAGCTGGTACAAATCCGGATAATGCGGCCATTCTTCCGATCGGAACACAGATAGCCGGAACAATGGACAGTGATGCTTATGCATGGTTTGGATTCACTACAGGAGAAACCCAGGGGGCTGCCTACAAGATCACACTTGTAAATACTACTGCAGGCAGTGAAAGGATATTCGGAACTCTGTGTAACGAATACGGGGAAGAACTGGGGGGAGTACGTGCCGAGAGCGATGGAACGCCTGACACGATCAGCGTAGAGGATCTTGAGCCGGACACTACATACTATGTCCGCCTGAATATGCATACATATGATGCCCAGACTGTGGGCTATACTCTGGGAGTAAAATCTCCGGAAGAGAAGAAAGCAGAGAATACATATGTTTTTGAAACACCGTTCGAGATCAATGAAACACAGGTTCAGTTTGTGCCGGATCAGGCTGAGTTCCTTGACGAGGCAAAGGCAAAAGAAGTGTTGAAGCCCGTAGCAGAAGCGATTCTGGCAGCTCCGGATCATTCCGTGCTGATCGCGGGTACAACAGCCACGGACGGTGATCAGGCATCCTCAGTTGTGCTTTCGGAGAAACGTGCCGAAGCGGTGAAAGAACTGCTTACCGATACTTATAATGTGCCGGAATCCCAGCTTGAGACAATCGGTCTTGGCTATGAGCTGGACCCGTTTGAGAGGGGAAAGGACATCGACGGAAACGGAAACTTTGTGGAATCAGAAGCCAAGAAGAACAGACGGGTTGTCATTCTGGATATCGATGATCCGATCGCACAGGAACTGCTCAAGAACAATAAATAAGCTGACAGTAAGGTACACTCCTTTCAAAAATATTTGCATTTTTTAAAACTTTTTCATCTCTCACCTTGTCTTAGTATCAGAAGAGAGGTGAGAAGAGGGATGAGTTTTATTCAATGGTTTATTTGTCTGATAAGAAAAGATATGAAAGAATTCGGACAGGAAACGGATGAAGATCCAAAAGTGTATGAGAAGGTAGTAAGTACATTACAAAATGAAGAGCTTATAGGGAAAAGAGGAGGAAAAAATGAATTACACAGAGGCAGTCAGCCTGGCAAAATCAGGGGATGAGAGAGGTTTTTCATTCCTGTACGAGAAGACATATAAGAGTAAATTTTATCTGGCGCTCCAGTATACGAAAGACGAAGAAGCAGCAAAGGACGTACTTCAGGACGCATACTTAAGTGCTTTTTCAAAACTTGATACTCTGAAAGATCCGGAGTTATTTTCATCCTGGTTCGGAAAGATTGTTGCGAACACAGCGATAAATGCATCTAAAAAGAAAAACCCCATGTTGTTTTCCGACGTGGCGGTGAACGGGGAAGACGAGCATTTTGAGTATCAGATCGAGGATGACAATCTGGAAGTACAGCCGGAGCTGGCATACACAAGACAGGAGACAAAAGAACTGGTACATGAGATGCTGGATTCCCTGTCAGAAGAGCAGAAGATGTGTGTGCTGCTGTATCATATAGAAGGGATACCTATCCGTGAGATCGCCCAGATGATGAACTGCTCGGAAAATACAGTGAAATCCCGCCTGAACTACGGAAGAAAGAACCTGAAAGTAAGGGCGGAAGAACTTCAGAAGAAAGGATACAAGCTCTACGGAATCGCTCCGCTGCCGCTGCTTCTTTACCTGCTTCGCACAGATGCGTCTTATATGTGGTCAGACACATCAGCTGCAACGGCAGGCGAGGCTATGGAGCATAAAATTCTGGAAGAAATTTCTTCCGGAACCGAAACGGCAGAAAAGGGCGCAGAAGCGGCTTCAAAGGCGGCCTCCCAGACAGCATCCCAGGCGACGGCGCATACAGCTGCACATACGGCAGCGGGAGCCGCAAAGGCAGGGCTGCTTCACACAGCCGCAGGAAAAGCGGCAGCTATTATCATAGGCGCGTGCGTGATTGGCGGTGGAACTTTCGGAGCATACCAGATTGCCCGGAGTATTTCAGAGCCGGAACCGGCACGGGAAGAGACTCAGTCTCAGGAGGAGTCTGAAGAGCCTGTTCAGGAGGAACCGGCACAGGAAGAGCAGACACCGGAAGAGGTGGTGACAGAAGTGCAGGATGCAGACTATCCGAATCTGATCGAAGGCAATCTTACGAAGGAAGAGATGGAGTTTGTCCTGGCTTATGGACCGGATGAGATACCGGAAGGAGGGATTGAAAACTCTATACAGTTTCCGTATTTGTTGCCTTTATTATGCCAAAGTGAAGGAATGGGAGAGGGCCCGATAGAATATTATGGAACGAACGATAATGGGCAGGTTACATTTTCCCTGGATGACGTAAACCGTCTGTTTTCTTCTTTCACGGATTATCAGTATTCGGAAGACAATGATACGGATACCGAGTATGGCGTCAATGTGGATGGAGACACGATTTCTTATTCGGCGGTGACGCTGAGCTATGTGGCATCAGCCGATATTACATCAGCGGAGTATACAGAAGACGAAATGACGATCTACTATACATTCGAACGTGACTATGCAGATCCTACAAGCGAAGACATCAGGAGCAATAAAAAAGCTGTGCTTAAGCCAACAGAGAACGGTCTGTTCCGTATCGTAAGCATTGAAGAAGTGGATCAGAGTTCACAGACTGCGGAGGCCGATGTAGAAGCCGGACAGAATCGGACTGCGGAAAGCGCACAGAGCGCCGGATCTGTAAAAGATGCATATACATCTGTTCTTAAGTCGATCAGCGCGCATGAGCCCGGATTTGAGTTTTCAATCGCAGGAGATTCTGCTGAAAGTTATGAGTATTTCCTTCAGGATATGGACGGAGACGGAACTGAGGAGCTGATCGTAGGAGCACGCGTAGCTGACGGCCCGTTTTACGTGTATGACTGCCGTGTGTTTACCCTGTCACAGAATGGAGGAACCACTCTACAGCCGGTAGGGGATGATTTTTCGGCAATGTCTCTTTATATTCCATCAGATGGAAATGGCCTTTTTACATATGAATTTAGTCGTGGAACAGGCGAGGTTTATATATCCCGAATTACGATAAGTAATGGAAGTCTGGAAAGTAGCAGCTCAGAATCCCGGTTCACGATGGGAGATACCTCAGACCAGCAGTTTAAAGCTGAGAATGCACAACCTTCGTGGAAAGACATCTCGGATCTGTCAGGACTGGACGGTCTGTCATAGGAATATTGAACTCCAAAAATTAAATCAATTTTTGCCCGGAACAGGGAGCCAGGTCTGTGTAAGGCCTGGCTTTTTGCGTGATACACCCGGAGGATGACAGCCGTGCTTTTCTCTATCCGGTCATGAAAATAAAAATTTAAAAATTTTTTCAATTTTTTAAAACTTTTTCCAAACCCCCATTGTCTAAGTAGTGAAAACAGAGATTCAATCATTGAAAGGAGAACTATCATGAACAAAAAGACAATGAAAGCATCAGCAGTAATCGTGGGGGCAATGGTAACATCAGCAATCGGAATGCACGTATCTGCCGCAGAGCCGGCGGACAATACCGCAGAGCAGGCAAAATCAGCAGAAACAGTGTCACAGGAGCAGAAATCTTCTTCCGTCGGTACGGCAGCGGAGAATGTAGAACAGAGCAAAGAACAGATGAATCAGGCTCAGCAGAGCTACGATCAGTCATCAGAAGCAGCGGGCCAGGCTCAGGCGGAGAAAGATCAGGCCCAGGCTCAGGCAGACAAAACTGAGCAGGAAGCTCAGGATGCACTCAAAGACGCTCAGGATCAGGCACAGCAGGAAGTAGATCAGGCCGAAGCCGAGCTGGATCAGGCAAAGAAGGATGAAGAGGCCGGTAAAAATGATCTTGCGGATAAGGAACAGCAGATTGAAGACGCCAAGAACGCGGTGGAAGACGCTGAGAACACTTTAGAGGATGCACGGCAGGACGCTTCGGATGTGACTGAGGAAGAAGCAGCTGCTGCGGAAGAGACGGCGGATAAAGCGGAGCAGGAAGCAGAGAAGGCTGAGGCAGACAGAGACAGTGCAAAACAGGGATCTGAAAACGCCCAGTCTGCCAGCCAGACAGCAGATGAGGAGCTGGCGTCAGCAGAAGATGCACTGAAAAAAGCGGAGGCAGGCGTACAGGACGCTCAGTCCGGACTGACAAATGCCGGCAAAGAGCTGGAGGAGGCGCAGAAAGCATATGATCAGGCTGTGGCGGAAAGCGATACAGATTCGGAAGCATACAAACAGGCGCTTGCCCTGCTGAATGAGAAGCAGGCGGCTCTCGAGGCGGCCAGGGAAGAACTGGTATCTGCAGAAACAGCAGTCACCGATGCACAACAGAAGCTTACGTCAGTAAAGGAAGAACAGGCAAAAGCACAGGCAGCGCTGGATGCAGAGAAGGCAGCCCTGGCAGACGAACAGAAGAAGCAGGAGACAGCTCAGACCGAGGCAGACCAGGCAAAGGCAGACCTTGATAAAGCAGAGGAGACTGTACAGTCGAAGAAGGACGGACAGACTGCCGCACAGAACAAGATTGAGCAGGCAGAGGCGGCCGTAGAGGATGCGAAGAAGAAACAGGAAGCCGCGGAGCAGGAAAAAGAGGCTGCAAAGAATGCTGTAAAAGACGCTGAGGCAAAGTATGAAGAGGCAAAGAAGGCAGCCGAAAACGCGGACGAGCAGATCGCGAAAGGCTCTCTTGGATTCTTTGAGTATATGGAAAGCAAAGGGTATGATGCAGACATAGCGATTAAATTGCTGACAGGCGATCCGGATACGGTAAAAAAGCTGACACGTTACAGTATGGATACTTACAATAATTATCTCGCAAAAACCAATATGGGAGCCGACGATGACGCTACCAGCCTGGAAAATATGAAGCTTGCTTTTAAGTACATCCGTGAGTGCAACGATCTGAGGGTGAAAGGAGATCCTGAAAACGGATTTGATCCCCAGGAGCCTCTTCTGGTCAACAGCGCGCTGATGGCTATTTCTCAGATGAACATTAATTTCAGAAAAACCAATCATTCAGGAATGTTTGATTTCCGGATTGGAGAAAATGTAGCCAATTGTCTCGTCAATCCGTTCAGGCTCTGGTATGATGATGAAAGAGAACAATATATGGAATTTCCGGGAACAAGTCTTGCAGGACATTACCGGAATATTATAAATCCCGATATATTACTTATATCTGACTCTGACGGAACCTATTTTGTGGGCTATTCTATTACTGGATTTGCCGTGGCTTCAGGAGGGGGAATCCCATATGCTTATTGTCAGGATTTTTCATATTTTACGCGAAAAGAAACTGACAATACATCGTCCTTATATGGAAAGTCTTATTCTGTAGATGAATATGAAGCCCTTTTCAATGAGTATTATGACAGTCTGATGAAAGCAGATGAAGCAGTAGCCGAATGTGAGAAAGCTCTGCAGCAGGCAAAGGAAGATCTGGCGGCGAAAGAACAGAACGTCCTTGACGCACAGGCTGCCATAGAGCGGGCAGAGGCGGATCTGAAAGCTGCAAAGGAGGAGCTCGCCGCTTTGAAGAACGAGCTGAAAGATGCCCAGGCGGTCAGAGATGAAATGCAGACTGCTTATAATGTGAAGCAAGAGGCCGTGACTCAGGCGCAAACATCCGTTGACAAAGCGTCTGAAAAAGTTTCGGAAGCACAGGCGGTTTTTGACACTGCTGCAGCAGAGACACAGAAAGCATCCGAGGCGTATGAAACATTCGAGAGCGTAGCAGCCGGAAAGAGTGAGATGGTATCTCAGGCGTCCGCAGAGGTGGAAGAAGCGCGGAACGCCCTTTCTGATCTGGACCAGGCCGTCAGCGCAGCCGCAGATGTTCTAAATCAGAAAGAAGAAGCTTATGAAGCAGCCCGGACAGCTGTAGAACAGGCGGAAAAATCTTATGAAAACGCACAGATATCATATGCTGAAAAGTCGGAAGCGGCAGAGATCGCTGCAGAAACGGTGAAAGAAAAGCAGCAGGCTCTTGAACAGGCGGAGACTGCATACAGTGAGAAAGCAGCGGCAGCTCAGGCAGCAAGAGCGGCAGCGGATGAAAAACGGGGTAAGCTTGACGCAGTTACCAATGCAGAGTCAGCCCTGGCAGCGGCGAAAGAAAATGTGACAGCGGCCATAGAGGCGAGAGACGTTGCGGCTGCAAAATACGAAGAGCTGCAGAAAAATGTGAGCGAGAAAGAAGAAACGCTGAGAACTCTTGCAGAGAAAAATGAGCGTGCTCAGGCTCTTACCTATGAAAATGCACTGGAAGGTCAGATCGAGGATGAGGAATTTGCTTACCTGAATACATATTTTGACGCAGTGCGCAGCGCACGCGCCGAACTGGAAACAGCGGAAACAGCACTCTCTGACGCGCTGGCACAACAGGAGAAAGACAAGGCGGCTCTGGATACGGCGAAGAAAGAGTACGCGGCAGCGGTTGCCGCACAGGCTGTATCTGAGGTCGGTGCTGAGGCCGGCGAGCAGGAAACGGCGGATAATGCAGCGGAAGTTTCGATCGTTCCTACAGATAATCGAAGTGAAGAGCCGGAAGTCGTATTGACAAGAGCTCCCCAGACGGGAGATAATACATTTATGGCAGGATGGCTGGGGCTGGCAGCTGTATCGGCTTTGGCAGCAGGCGCCGTTACATGGAAAAAGAGAAAATCGCTGGTACGCACGCAACATGCGGGACGTTAAGCAATTGGATTCCTCTTGTCAGGATGAATTGTCTGTGCTATCATGTCTATAACACGCCAGAGAAAGGAGCTTACTATGATCATAGAAGTTGATTTTGACAGTGATGAGGCAATCTATATCCAGCTCTGTAACCAGATTATCATGGGGATTGCTACATCCGTGATCCGAGAAGGAGATTCCCTGCCTTCCGTTCGCCAGCTTGCAGATACGATCGGCGTGAATATGCATACGGTGAATAAAGCATACAGTGTATTAAAGCAAGAAGGGTATATCAGCCTTGACAAGAGGCGCGGAGCAGTGATTTCTCTTGATGTGGATAAGATGGAGCAGTTGGAGGAGATGAGGCGAGAGCTTAAGATCGTGCTTGCGAGAGGCTGCTGTAAAAATATTTCCCGTCAGGAAGTGCATGACCTGGTGGATGAGATATTCGACGATTATGAGTGATAGTGCTGCTTAGACGGAATAAAGACATGCCAGGAGGAATATATGCATTTATCATACACGAAACAGGCTGAGAACGCCATCAGATATGCTGCAAAAAAAGCAAAAGAGATGCAGCACCCGTACATTGGAACAGAACATCTTCTGCTTGGACTGCGCAATGAATATTCCGGGGTTGCCGGACAGATTCTTGCGCGAAACGGCGTTGAAGAAGAAAATATTTACCGACTTATGGACGAACTGATCGTGCCGCAGACAGATGCGCTGGCAAAGCGCAGGCCGGCGGAGAGCCCCCGGTATCGGCATATCCTTGAAAACAGCGGGAAAGAAGCACACAGGCTGCACACGACGCAGGTAGGAACAGAACATCTGCTTCTGTCAATGATCCGGGATGCAGACTGTGTAGCTACCCGTATCCTGATCACGCTTAATATCAATCTGCAGAAGATTTTCCAGGATATCATGGCAGCGGCGGGGGCGGATCCGAAGGAATATCAGGACGATATTCAGGATGACGGGAGAAACCCCCATTCCATGATGGATCAGTTCTGTACGGATATGACTGAACGTGCGGAAGAGGGAAAACTTGATCCGGTGATCGGAAGAGATCAGGAGATGTACCGGCTTATGCAGGTGCTAAGCCGCAGAACGAAGAATAACCCATGCCTGGTGGGGGAACCGGGCGTGGGAAAAACGGCGATTATTGAAGGGCTGGCCCAAAGGATCGCCTCCGGAGTTGTGCCGGAGAAGATGAAAGATAAAAGGATATATACGCTGGACCTTCCCGGTCTGATCGCGGGATCCAAGTACCGCGGGGAGTTTGAGGAACGGATGAAAGGGCTGATCGCAGAGGTTGAATCAAGCGGAAATGTAATTCTGTTCCTCGATGAGATCCATACGATGATCGGAGCCGGAGGCGCGGAGGGAGCCATCGATGCTTCCAGTATACTGAAACCCTCGCTTGCGAGGGGCGAACTGCAGCTGATCGGCGCTACGACAATCTCCGAATATCGGAAATATATAGAGAAAGACGCGGCCCTGGAGAGGCGTTTCCAGCCGGTATCTGTGGAAGAGCCGACGAAAGACCAGTGCCTTGAGATATTGAAAGGGTTAAAAGAAAAATATGAAGTTCATCATAAGGTAGAGATAGAAGAAAAAGCTCTGGAGGCGGCAGTGCAGCTTTCGGAGAGATATATCACGGACCGGAACCTGCCTGATAAAGCCATAGACGTGCTGGATGAGGCATGCTCTAAAGTCAGTCTGAAAGGCTACAAAGTACCGGATAATCTGCTGGCGATGGAGAATACGTTGAAAGAACTGGCGGATCAGAAAGAGGAGAGTATCCGGCGCGGTGATTTCGCGGAGGCCTCACTTGTACAGAAAGAACAGGAACAGGTGGAGAAAAAGCTGGATGAACTAAAGAAGCGTTTTCAGAAAAAAACATCGTCGCAGCACCCTGCCGTGACGGAAGAAGATATTGCAGAAGTAGTGTCAGTATGGACAAAAGTACCGGTTCAGAAACTGGCTGAGAGTGATGCGGAGCGTTTGAGAAAGCTGGAAACAGTACTTCATAAGCGTGTGATCGGACAGGAAGAGGCTGTCAGTGCAGTGGCAAGAGCAGTCAGGAGAGGACGTGTGGGTTTGAAAGATCCTCACCGGCCGATTGGTTCATTCCTTTTCCTGGGGCCGACAGGAGTTGGAAAAACCGAGTTGTCAAAAGCACTGGCGGAGGCTCTGTTCGGCAATGAAGAATCAATGATTCGTGTGGATATGTCGGAATATATGGAGAAACATTCTGTGGCGAAAATGATCGGATCACCTCCGGGATATGTAGGACATGAAGAGGGCGGCCAGCTGAGCGACCAGGTGAGGACACATCCGTATTCCGTCGTTTTGTTTGACGAGATTGAGAAGGCTCATCCTGATGTGTTCAATATCCTTCTCCAGGTATTGGATGACGGACATATTACAGATTCTCAGGGGCGTAAAGTAGATTTTTCAAATACAGTGATCATTATGACGTCGAATGCCGGGGCCAAAGCTATTGTTGAGCCGAAAAAACTGGGATTTGCCACAAAAGAAGATCCGCAGGGAGATTATAAGCGAATGAAACAGAATGTGATGGATGAGGTAAAGATGCTTTTCCGTCCGGAATTTTTGAATCGTATTGATGAAACTATCGTGTTCCATCCGCTTGATAAGAACCATATGAAAAAGATCGTAACTCTGCTTTGCCGCGATTTTACAAGGCGTCTGGCGGACCAGATGGATATTCATCTGACGTTGAGGGAATCGGCGAAGAATCTGATCGTGGAAAAAGGAACCGATGCCAAGTACGGAGCCAGACCACTTAGGCGTGCGCTTCAGACAGAACTTGAAGATAAACTGGCGGACGCAATTCTCAGCGGGGAAGTGAAAGAGGGAGATCGCGTGGAAGCGGGAACGGCTAAAAAAGAGATCAGATTTATTAAAACAAATTTATAGAATCAGCGGTAGAAAAAAACAGAGCTTTATATTATAATATCGATAGCGGTAATGCCTGTGGCATTTTGCATGAATTACTTAGGAGGAAAAATTAAATGGCAGCTGTAAAAGAATTGTTGCGTGCAGAAAATGACGGAACACTCAGTTTCGGCGATTACACTCTCAGCGCAAAGACAAAGAAAGACAACTATGAGTTTGAGGGTGATATCTATAAGGTAAAGACGTTTGCGGAGATTACGAAGCTTGAGAAAAACGGAATGTTTGTCTATGAATCTGTACCGGGAAGCGCGGTGGAGAATTTCAGAGAGACAGAGAAAGAAGTGGCATTTACGGTTTCCGCACGAGGCGATGTACAGTTTACTCTTGAGCTGGAGCCGGAAAGCGAATACGAGGTGTTTATCGATGGAGTATCTGCCGGAAAGATGAATACGAACCTGAGCGGAAAACTCAGTGTCAGCGTAGAGCTTTCAGCAGATCAGAATGTTCCGGTACGAGTGGCAAAGTGCTGATGTGGCAGGACCGATCGGAAAAGACCGGTATACAGCGGGGTGGATGACAAGTCCACCCTGTTTTGAGTTGTGCGCCGGAATTATGTAAAAAGAGTATAACAGGAAAAAGGATACATTGATATGGCAAAAGGAAAGAAAAGCGTATTCTTCTGTCAGAACTGCGGACATGAGGAGGCAAAATGGCTTGGCCAGTGCCCGGCGTGCGGGGAGTGGAATACTTTTGTGGAGGAAAAGGTAGACAGTGGAATCACGAAAGGAACGGCATCGTCATCGCGTCAGACAAGAGAATCCGTCCGGGAGGCAAAAGTGGTGCCTCTCACGGAGGTTGCGGCAAATGATGACGCCAGATGCAAAACGGGCATACATGAGCTGGACCGGGTTCTGGGAGGCGGCATAGTACCCGGATCACTTGTACTTGTAGGTGGAGATCCGGGAATCGGAAAATCTACCCTTCTCCTTCAAGTCTGTCAGAAATTGTCAGAGGATAAGAAAGTACTGTACATTTCAGGAGAGGAATCTCAGGCTCAGATCAAGCTCCGGGCAAATCGTATGGGGGATTTCTCTGCAAACCTTTATCTGCTGTGTGAGACAAATCTTGAGATCATTCGGGGAGTAATCGAAAAAGAACGTCCGGAGATGGTAGTTATCGATTCCATACAGACCATGTACAGCGATGAAGTTTCCTCGGCTCCGGGCAGTGTTTCCCAGGTCAGGGAATCTACGAATATATTCCTGCAGCTCGCAAAAGGACTTTGCATTCCCGTGTTTATTGTAGGACATGTGACAAAAGAAGGAACTGTGGCAGGACCGCGAGTGCTGGAACATATGGTGGATACGGTGCTCTATTTTGAAGGCGACAGACATGCATCTTATCGGATTTTGCGGGCGGTAAAGAACCGGTTCGGATCTACTAATGAGATCGGCGTTTTTGAAATGCAGCAGACAGGACTTGCGGAAGTAGAGAACCCTTCTGAATATATGCTCAGCGGACGGCCTGAGAATGCATCCGGTTCCGTAGTGGCATGCTCTATAGAAGGTACCCGGCCCATCCTGATCGAGATTCAGGCACTCGTCTGTCAGAGCAATTTCGGAATGCCGAGGAGAACTGCGGCGGGAACTGATTATAACCGTGTCAACCTGCTCATGGCGGTTCTGGAGAAAAGGCTGGGTATGGCTTTGGGCAATTCTGATGCGTACGTCAATATAGCGGGTGGTATCCGAATGAATGAACCTGCTATCGATCTGGGTATCGTAATGGCGATCGTGTCCAGCTTTCGTAACCGGCCTATTGACGAGAAGACTATCGTGTTCGGCGAAGTAGGTTTGAGCGGCGAGGTGCGCGCGGTCAATATGCCGGAACAGCGCGTGGCAGAGGCAAAAAAACTGGGATTCGAGACATGCATTCTGCCGGAAGTATCCCTTAAGATGGTAAAGGGAATCAAAGGGATCAGACTGGTGGGCGTGAAAAATATCGGTGACGCAGTAAAGGAGATTTAGAATATGAAACCATATATGTTAAAGGCAAGATATTACGAGACAGACCAGATGGGGATCATCCATCATTCCAATTACATCCGCTGGATGGAAGAGGCGCGGATCGATGTGCTGAATCAGCTGGGATATCCTTACCGGAGATTTGAGGAGATGGGCTATATGAGTCCGGTGCTCCACGCAGAATGTGAGTATAAGAAGAGCGTGAAATTTGACGATGAGGTGAAAATCGTGGTGAGTCTTGAAGATTTCGGCAAGGTTAAGTTTACGCTTAGATATGACATTTATAATATGTCGGAAGGCGGGTGCTTAAGCGCATGTGGAACGACAAGACATTGTTTCCTGAATAAGGATGGACGACCTGTAATGATGAACAGAGAAATGAAAGAGTTTTCTGAAACAATGCAGAAGTTTCTTGGAGAGAAGACAGAAGAATAAGGCGTCAGTCCGAGAATCGAGAGGAGACGCAGGGCGGAGTATAGAAATATGGACAGAGAGGATGAGAAACATGGATTATGAGCAGCTGCGAAAAAGAAGAAATGAGAAGAATGCATTCGGCAATCTGGTCGGTGTAAATATCATGGAAATCCGGGAAGGATATGCGAGGACAGAACTTGAAGTTCGTCCGGAGCTGATGAACCCGGTGAATTCTGTCCATGGAGGAGTACTATTTACCATGATTGATATTACAGGCGGGTCTGCCGCCGTATCCCATGGAGAAAATGTGACTACAGTGGATGCAGATGTCCGCTATCTGCGTCCGGGAATCGGTGTGAATAAGCTGGTCTGTGAGGCAGAAGAGATCAAGAGAGGCAGGCAGCTCCTTGTCTACAGAGTGGATGTAAAGGATGAGAAAGGAAACATTCTGACAGCAGGAACGGTAACATATATGTCACTGCACGATAAAGTTGCGCTTTGATCCTGCAGTGATATACAAATGTTAGCTGGCAAATTATATATAGGGAATGAAGAAGGCAGCGTATGGAAGCCGGGAATCCGGACGCAGTATGCTGCCTGATTTATTTTTATAAATAAACAGTATATAACAGTTGACAACAGTTCTATACTGTTATATACTGTTTATCAAGAGGAGGACACATATGAAGATTATAATCAACAATTCATCAATGGTACCTATATATGAACAGATCATGGATCAGATCAAAGCGCAGATCACGGCCGGCGGTCTGAAAGAAAATGATGTACTCCCCTCTGTCCGGACTCTTGCAAAAGAACTGAAGATCAGTGCCCTGACGGTCAAGAAAGCGTACGATAACCTTGAAGAGGAAGGATACACGGTCACGGTTCACGGCAAAGGCACTTATGTTGCCGCCGCGAACACAGAGAGGATGAGGGAAGAGCAGCGAAGGGAAGTTGAGACAGACCTTGACAATGCTGTTCAGAAAGGCCGCAGGTGCGGGCTTACGGATGAAGAGATCCGGGAGTTATTTGAGTTGATAATGGAGGACTAGATGATGCTGGAAATTAACGGGTTGGTAAAGCAATATAAAGATTTCACCCTGAGCTGTTCTATGAAAGTGAAGCGCGGATGTATTACAGGACTGGTCGGAGAAAACGGTGCCGGAAAAAGTACTACATTTAAAGCAGTGCTGGGACTCATCAGTTACGACAGCGGTGATATTAAACTGATGGGAAAGTCACCGTCAGAGTTGAGTGAGACTGAAAAAGAAAAAATCGGAGTGACGCTGGCTGAATCCGGATTCAGCGGTTATCTGAAGATAAAGGATATCGTGCCGGTGATGGCGGCGATGTATCCGGGCTTTGACCGGGAAAGATTCCTGAATCTGTGCCTCAGATTCAGTATACCTAAGGATAAATGTATCAAAGAATTTTCAACGGGAATGAAAGCAAAGTTGAAAGTTCTTGTGGCAGTTAGTCATAACGCTGATTTTCTCCTGCTGGACGAACCGACAACAGGACTGGATATAACGGCACGGGAAAGCATTCTGAATTTGTTCCGCGAATATATGGAAGAGGATGAGAGCCGGAGTATTCTCATCAGTTCCCATATCTCGTCAGATCTTGAGGGACTGTGCGATGATATTTACATTATTCACGAAGGAAAGATCGTCCTGCATGAGGATATGGATAAACTGTTAAATGAGTACGGCCTTATAAAGGCAGACGACGGACAGTATGCAAGGTTGGATAAAGAACATATCCTGTCAGTCCGCAGAACGCCTTTCGGCTATGAATGCCTGACAGACCAGAAAGGGTACTATAGAGAAAATTATCCTGATATTGTAGTTGAGAACGGATCACTGGACGAAGCGATTACGATGATGACGGGAGGGGAGAGATTATGAAAGGATTACTGATCAAAGATATAAGATTGATGAGGAGCCAGGGGGCGGTCCTGCTGGGACTGCTTGTGATTGTTGCAATATTTATGGGATTGGTAAGCGACGTTTCCCCGTCTTTTGTGGTAACATATATCACGATCTTCTTGTCCGTTTTTACAGCCACTACGATAAGTTATGACGAATATGACAACTGTTATCTTTTCCTTATGACACTTCCGATCACAAGAAAGAAATATGTAAATGAAAAATACGTCTTCGGGATTTTGATCACATTAGCTGCATGGATTATAGGCATGGTGATTGGCACTGTGATGCTCATAACACAGAAGACTGGGATGTCAGCAGCTGAGTGGATCATAAGCAGTCTCATGTCCATTTTCATAGCAGTTGTATTCATGAGCGTTATAATGCCGATCCGGTTTAAATTTGACGGAGAGAAAGCAAGGTATGCAAATATTATTGTAATGGGTGCGATCCTTGCAGTTGCATTTGGCGCATCAAAACTTATAGATTATATTCCGGAACATATCACAGAAAGTGCAGGGAAATTCTTTGCTGCTCTCGGAGATAACGGGATTGCGGCACTTTCTGCGGTCATTGCAGCTGCGGCTCTTCTGATCTCGTATATCTGCAGTCGTCATATTATGGCGAAGAAAGAATTCTGAGGTAGTGCATATGAAAGAATATATCCATGTAAATGTACGTTGGAGAATGCATGGGCTGGCTGTCGCATATGTATCCGAACATCGGGAGATTATTAATCAGTACGCAGCACAGGGTTATCGTTTCGTGACAGCGATACCGACGGAAATGAAAATAAACGGATGTATAAGAAAAATGGATTTGATCTTTGAGAAAGAGGCGGTATGAAATGAAAACTTCAGGCAGATGTCCTAAGTGCGGTTCCAGACGAATTGTGAAGATCCCGGACAATGGGAGATATGCCAACGGAAATAACATATATCTGAGATCAGCAGTTGTGCTTGCGGACAGGATTCCACTGATAAAGTATATATGCTGCGAATGCGGTTATGTGGAAGAGTGGGTGGAAAGCAGGGAAGATCTTGCAAAGATAGAAGACAGATTCGGGAATTAGTTACCTTTTATTAGACTGCCATCAGATTTTCATTTCCCGACATTTAGAAAGTAATCGAGCAGTTATAAAGCTGGAAGAGAGGAGCTTTATAACTGCTTTTGTACGTGTATCAATTTGTGAAATTATCAACAGTGTGATGATAACTATTTACAAGTCATGTAAGTTTGTTGGCAAGTAAACTATTTCAATATTTGATATTGAAGCTGAATTTAATTTATGTTATCGTGACCGTACTAAAGGATCTCTTCAAATATCTGAAACGTCTGAATACAGTAGTTCTTTGAGGCAGGATCGCCTGAAATTCAAACAGAAATTTTTAGAGTCAGCAGTTAGCGGGAAACTTGTGAAAGTGGTGTTTATTCAAGAAGAGCAACGTGGTAAAATAAGGAGGAAGAATGTATGAGTAATACGGACGAAAAAAGAAACAATGACAATTTTATAATGCTTCCCACTGTGGACTTCTGTTTTAAAGAGTTGATGAAAAACCCGAAAGTACGTAAAGGATTTATCGCGGCTTTATTAAGGAAAGATCCAAGCCTGATCCGAAAAACTACACTGATTCCGACAGAGCTGCGGAAAGAAAGTGAAGATGATAAGCTGGGGATTCTTGATGTTTTGATTGAAATGGCAGATGGAACTAAAATGAATATGGAGATGCAGGTGGCCTACTTTGAATATTGGATAAACAGAGTATTATTCTATATTAGTAAGGTTTATTCCGACCAGATTAAAACAGGCGATTCATATGATATATTGAAACCCTGCATCCACGTCAGCATTTTAGATTTCATTCACTTTCCACATGATACAAAGTGCTGCCGCAAGATTGCATTTTGTGATGTAGAGAATGGAAAACAGTATACAAATCTGATGGAGATTTATATTCTGGAACTCAAGAAACTGCCGGCGGAAGACCAGAATGAGGCAGGCATCATACGATGGATGCGGTTCCTTGGTGGGAAGAGCCGAAAGGAGTTTGAAGGTATGGCTAAGAAAGATGAATATATCGAAGAGGCATATAATGAACTGAAAAGGCTGAGTCTGGATGAACAGAAAAGAATGGAGTATGAACTGAGGCAGAAAGCGGTACGCGACTATAATACACAGATAAAAAGTGCGGAAAAGCGCGGAGAAAAGCGAGGAGAAAAACGCGGAATAGAAACAGGCCGTCATGATGCCCTGAGGCAGGTTGTCGGACATATGTTAGACGCCGGAAAGTCAGAAAATGAAATATCCGGTCTTATCGGCTGTGAACCGGATGAGGTAATAAGATTGTCGGAAGAGTGGAGAAAGGCTAAATCCGGACAAATATAGAAAACGGAAAAATTATTGAATTTTACTTTATTTTATGGTAAATTTACTGGAAAATGAAGTAAAAGGAATGAGATCCCAATGAAAATCAATGAAATAGCAGAGCTTGCAGGTGTATCGCCGGCAACAGTTTCAAATGTGCTGAACGGAAGGAAAAATGTAGGTGAGGAAACCCGGAACCGTGTTCTTGAGATATGCAGAGAAAATGGTTATCATCAGAAACGGAAGAAACGGTTTGAGAGATATGATAATAAGACGATTCTCTTTAATTTCAGCGACTATGACAGGAAATTCTATCTGAAGATCATTCACGGAATTAGTGATTATGTTTATTCCAGAGGCTATGATCTGATCATATGCACGAGCAAGTCCTGCCCGAAATTCATGGACTTTTCTGTGACAAGCGGAACAGTGATGCTGGATATGAAGTGCACAGACTCCATGCTGATACAGAAAGCTTCAGAAGGGTATCCCATTGTTACATTGGATCGTATTATAGAGGCGCCCAATATTAAAAGCGTTGTAGTGAATAACTATACTCCTATGTGCGAGCTTGTTCAGGGGCTGGTTGACAGAGGGTATCGGAAATTCAGCTTTCTTGGGGGCATAGATACACTTGACAACCAGGAAAGATATCAGGCGTTTCGGGATGTGTTGGAGAAGAACAGGATACGTTTTAAAAGGGAGAACTATCTGATGGGAGATTATTCAGAGAAGAGCGGCTATCAGTCCGCCAGGCTGATGCTCCTTTCAGAGAATATTCCGGAAGTGCTTGTGTGCGCCAATGACAATATGGCAATCGGAGCTATGAATGCGCTGAAACAGGAAGGACTGCGGATTCCGGAGGATATTGCCGTGACAGGATTTGACGGTACAGATATGGCTCCTTTTATGAAGCTGACCACCGTGGACATTCCGAATTACGAGAGAGGATATCTTGCAGCCCAGTTTCTTTTACAGCTTATTTCGGGAAAAACGAATTCGGAGATGTTTAAGATTGCTGCAAAGGTTCACTGGCGGGAATCGGTGGGCGTCAGGAATAAGGAAGAGGATCGTTCAGGGAAAAGTACAGTAAGGGGAGAGAACTTTCATAGATAAATAGCTTACGATAATGACAATATAACTGCGGAGAACAGGCGGAGCTGATGATTATGTGTTCAGCATGGCGGTTTCTCTGCAGTTTTTATTTTCCGGGGGGATCATCCTCCGGTTTTTTTATTCACAGTTTTATGTAAAATTCTCTGTTTAGTAAATAATAAATAATGTAAAAATAAGTAAATATTTACTTTTAAAAAGTAAAATTAATACAATATATGTTTTAAAGCGTACAAACTGCACTATATGAATTTGTTATAAATGTGGAAAATGCACAAAGATTATTGACATTAAAATGTAAAATTAATACAATATGAACAAGAAAGCAAAAGAAATTAAAGGAGGCAAAAAAATGAAAAAGCGTAAAGTTGTATCTATTTTACTTGCAGCGGCCATGATGACATCCCTTCTGGCAACAGGGTGCGGCGCCGGAGGAGATGAAGGCGGATCATCAGACGGGGATTCAGCCAAGAAGATCACCATCTTCCAGCAGAAGACAGAAATTTATGATCAGCTTAAAGACCTGGCTAAAGCTTATGAAGAAGAGACCGGTGTTGAGGTTGAAGTATGGCAGATATCCGGAGATGATTATTATCAGAATTTGAAGACCTACATGTCGAGTGAATCCGGCCCTACAGTATTCTCCCTTTCCTCTTCAACAGAGATCGAAGAGATGTCCGCCTATCTGGAAGACATCGGGGATCTGGAGTTTGTTGACAAGATCAATGACGATCTGATCGCTAAGAGCGGTGACACTATTGTAGGTATCCCGATGACAGCGGAAGGTTTCGGACTTGTATACAATACAGATATGGTGAGTGCAGAAGACATCAACTCTACAGACGCACTGATATCCTTTATCGAGAAGAGCGCGGCAGACGGAGTTACTGGATTAGGACTTTCCCAGGAGGCATACTTCCTGATCGGACAGATCATGAACGTACCGTTTGCGCTTCAGGATGATCCGGCACAGTTCTGCCAGGATCTGTATGACGGAAAGGTTCAGCTGGCGGATGTGGAAGAGTTCCAGGAGTTCGCTGAGATATTCGAGGCGATCAAGGAAAATGAGCAGAACCCGCTGGAAGTTACATATGACGCAAACTGCGGTAACTTTGCAACAGGAAAGACAGCGGCTATTCATCAGGGCAACTGGTGCTACTCCCTGTTCTCAAGCTACGATGTTGATTTTGACATGAGCATTGCTCCGCTTCCGATCGCAGGAAACACTGCTATCTCTGTAGGTGTTCCGTCTGTATGGTGTGTAAATACGGATGCTTCTGACAGCGAAAAGCAGCTTGCAAAGGATTTCCTGAACTGGCTGTATACAAGCGAGACAGGAACACATTATCTTATGGATGAATTCGGATTCATCCCAGTAGTTGACGGCATGACATCAGAGAACCTTGATCCTCTGTCAACAGTAGTATCTGAGGCGATTGCAGAGGGCAACATCATTCCGTGGACGTTTAACGAAGAGTGGCCGGCAGGAATCATCACAACATATCTGGTACAAAATGCTGAAGAGTTCTTCACCACAGATATGAGTGGCGAAGATTTCCTGAACAGACTGACAGAGTCATTTGTCACGGCGGCTAACGAATAAGAGATGCGGAAGGGGCGCTCAGAGCGGCGCCCCTTTCCTTTAGAGCTGATTGGAGAGGAGAAGCATACGATGAAGATCAAAAAGAGATGGTACGCGCTGTTTACGGTACCGCTGATGGTAATGTTTTTTTTAATCATCGTCATTCCGTTCATTACCGGAATCGGATATTCCTTTGTCTCATGGGACGGACTGGCAAAGAGTGAAAAGGTGTTTGTAGGACTTAACAATTACAAACGAATTTTCTCAGACACCCAGTTCCTGACGTCGATCGTACGTACAACAGTATTTACTTTGGTCACAGTGGTGATCGTAAATGTGCTTGCACTTGCGTTTGCACTGCTGGTAACGACGAAACTGAAAGTGAGAAATATCGCAAGGACGATGCTGTTCCTTCCATACCTGATCGGAGGACTGATCCTTGGATATATCTGGCAGTATGTTCTGGGAGAAGCCATGACAGCTCTGGCAGATATGACAGGTATGGAGAATATCTTTTTCAACTGGCTGGTAGACAGTGACTATGCATTTTACGCTATGATCGTTGTCGCTACATGGCAGATGGCGGGATATATGATGATCGTCTATATCGCCGGGCTGGAGTCCATCTCTGACGATGTGATGGAAGCTGCCCAGACAGACGGGGCGAATTACTGGCAGACGCTTATCCGCGTGAGACTTCCGCTGCTGATGTCTTCCATAACGATCTGCCTGTTCCTGACACTTTCCAACTGTTTCAAGATTTACGATGTGAACGTATCTTTGACAGGAGGCGGTCCGAATAACTCTACAGAGATGGTTTCCATGAATATTTTCAATGAGATCTTTACAAAGAGTAATTTCGGATATGGCCAGGCAAAGGCGGTTCTGTTCTTTATCATCGTCGCGATCATTACTCTGATCCAGGTGAAAGTGACAAAAGACAAGGAGGTAACGATGTAATATGAAAGGAAAAAAGATAGGAAAGATCCTGATCAATATTCTGGTTATCTTAGGATGCTGTATTTATCTGTTCCCTGTCTATCTGATCATTGTCAACGCTTTTAAGAGCAGGGCGGAGCTTTATGAAAATATCCTTGCTTTCCCGAAGCATATCACCTGGGAGTATTTTGCAGGAGCTCTTGAGAAGATGGATTTCGTCCGTGCATTCGGCAATTCTATTATTGTAACGGCGATATCCGTGATCATTATCGTTATCTTAAGCGCTATGACAGCATGGATGTTCGTGCGCTCAAACGGGAAACTGAGTAATTTCCTTTTGAACCTTCTGATCGTGACCATGTTGATTCCTTTCCAGACAATTATGATGCCTCTTATGCAGGAAATGCATCTGTTTGGAAATATTTTCGGAGTGCCGTTTCAAGATTCGCTGGGCGGACTGATCTTCATGTACATCGGCGCCGGAGCGGGAATGGGAGTATTCCTTTTCCACGGGTTTATCAAGGCGTCAGTGCCGGTATCCCTTGAAGAGGCTGCTATTATTGACGGATGCAGCATATGGAGAGTGTTCTGGCAGATCGTGTTTCCGATCCTCAAACCGATCACTGTAACCGTAGCCATCCTGGACGTGATCTGGATCTGGAACGACTACCTCCTGCCGTCTCTTACGCTGACCAGCAATGCAAATAAGACGATTCCGCTTGCGATGTCTCTGTTCTTCGGACAATACAATATCGAGTGGAATATGGCGATGGCAGCACTGACATTTACTATCGTGCCGGTTATCATCTTCTATCTGCTCTGTCAGAAACACATTATTAAAGGTGTGGCTGCAGGCGCTGTTAAAGGCTGAGAAAGGAAAAGGTTATTGCAATGGAAAAGAAATACAGGATACGCGGCTGCGAGCTGAATGAAAAGAATATAACGCTGCAGGAAACGATTTTCCATAATGCCAACGGGTATATCGGAGTCCGGGGCACTCTTGAGGAAGGGTGCCCGGAGGGATTCGATACTATGCGTGGAATGTACATTAACGGATTCTATGACATGGCTCCCATGAAGCAGGCGGAAAAGCTGTGCAATCTGGTAGAAGACAAAGAAACTATGGTAAATGTGGCGGATACACAGACGATACATGTGTCCTTTGACGGAAGAGAGTTCTCTATGTTTGACGGAACTGTCTCAGATTATGAGCGTGTTCTTGATATGGAACAGGGTGTGACAGAGCGAAACCTGACGTGGAAGACTCCGGAAGGACGCACGGTAGAATTCTCCATCCGCAGGATGACGTCTTTTGAAAACCGGGCGCTGTTTACCATCGACTATACGTTTCGGTCCGTAGATTTTGAAGGACAGGTGGAGATTGCTTCTTTCCAGAAAGGTCTTGTAAAAAATTACTGTAATCCTGATGACCCCAGACTGGCGGATGAAAGCCCCATGCATCTGATCCCGGCAGGCGAGGTTTTGGATGAAACCAAAAGCTGTCTGGCAGCAGAAACGGTGGAAAGCAAGCTGACTGTGGTTACGGCTGTAGCTCACCAGATCTTTATAAATGGAGAAGAGTATAAAGATACAGAGAAAGTATATGCTCCTGAGGAACATCAGGTATGTGTAAGCGGCCGCTTTGAGATCCATCCGGGTGATGAAGTCAGGATTGTCAAATATACGGTGGTGTGCGACTCTGTCCGGTGTGAAAACTGCATGGAAAAAGCCGGGAAAGTGCTGGATGAAGTACTTGACCGGGGAATCGGATATTATTATGAGAAACAGAAGGAATTTTTGACAAAATACTGGGAGAACGCGGAACTGGAGATTGATGGCGACGATGACCTGAATGCTTCGGTGAGCTTCAATATGTATCAGCTGCTTCAGTCTGCAGGGACGGATGGATACTCCAGCATTGCGGCGAAAGGGCTCAGCGGAGAAGGCTACGAAGGCCATTACTTCTGGGATACAGAGATGTATATGCTGCCTTATTTCGCTCTTACGGATCCGGAGATCGCAAAAGGGCTCCTTAATTACCGCTATACTATACTTCCGAAAGCACGAGAGAATGCGGCGCTGCTTGGACACGAAAGAGGCGCGCTTTATCCCTGGAGAACCATTACCGGGCGTGAGTGCTCCGGATACTATCCGTCAGGAACTGCCCAATATCATATTAACGGCGATATAGCTTATGCGGTAATCCTCTATTATCATACGACCGGTGACTGGAAGTTCATGAAAGAGCAGGGCATGGAGATGCTTCTGGAGACGGCAAGGCTCTGGCTTGATGTAGGTAATTTTTACAACGGAAAGTTCCATATCAACTGTGTGACCGGTCCGGATGAATATACCTGTGTCGTCAACAATAACTATTATACAAATGCTTCGGCAAAGTATAATCTGGAACAATTTCTCATCCTGACGGAGCAGTTCCGTGAAGAGCTGGAAGAATGGGAGGAATTCAGAAACAGGCTGAATGTGACGGAGGAAGAGCTGGATGAAATGAGGCATGCAGCGGAAGTAATGAATCTTCCTTATGATGAAAAACTGGGGATTAATCCTCAGGACGATTCATTTCTGCAGAAACCGGTATGGGATCTTGCTCACACAGAGAAAGAAAAATTCCCGTTGCTGATGCATTATCATCCGCTTCATCTGTACAGATATCAGGTATGTAAGCAGGCAGATACGGTGCTCTCTTATTTCCTGTTCCCGGAATATCAGAGCAAGGAAGTTATGAAAAACTCATTCCTTTATTACGAAACAATTACAACTCATGATTCTTCCCTGTCAACTTGTGTGTTCAGTATCGAAGCTTCCAGACTGGGTATGAGCGATAAAGCCTATGCGTACTTTGGGGATTCTGCAAAACTGGATCTGCTCAATACGCATAATAATACAAAGGATGGTATCCATGCGGCGAATATGGGCGGCTGCTATATGGCTGTCATCAATGGATTCGCAGGACTGCGGATCAGCGGGGAAGGCCTGGAGATCGCGCCGGCGCTGCCGGAACAGTGGAATGGATATCGATTCCGTTTCCGCTATCATGATTCCTCAGTGCGCGTATGTGTAGATAAAGAAAAGATAACTGTTGAACTGGTGCAAGGCGAACCTGTCAGCATGAATATATACGGCAGGAGTGTACGGCTTCTTCCGGGACAGTCCATATCAGAAAAATTGAGAGGGTGACCGATTATGAAATGCGAGAGAATTTTAGTGGAATACGGTGCTCAGCCGTATGCCGGACTTGATACATATTTTCTGGATAATTATGAAGAGATTGATGCGGACCGGAAGAGACCTGTGATTCTGATCTGTCCGGGAGGCGGGTACAGGATGACTTCAGACCGGGAAGCGGAGGCTGTAGCTGTAAAGTATGTCTCCATGGGATATCATGCCTGTGTACTTCGATACAGCGTTAAGCCTGAGATATTTCCTCGGGCGCTGTGTGAGGTGGCATGGTGTGTAAATTATCTGCGAAGTCATGCAGACGAGTATGCCATTGACAGGAACAGGATTTTTGTCCTGGGATTTTCTGCCGGAGGTCATCTGGCAGCCAGTCTGGGAGCTTTCTGGCAGGAAAAATGGCTGGGAGAACTGCTTGGGGTCAACAAGGAGGAGATACGGCCTGACGGCATGATCCTCTGCTATCCGGTGATCAGTTCCAAACAGTACGGTCATATAGAAAGTTTCGAAAATCTGCTCGGGAAAAACGATACAGAAGAAATGCGGGCTTATTTAAGCCTGGAAGACCATGTGACAGAAGATTTCCCGCCTACATTTATATGGCATACATATGAAGACGACGCTGTTCCTGTGGAAAATTCGCTTCTTATGGCCGGCGCTCTTAGAAAAGCGGGCGTATCACTTGAACTTCACATATTCCCCCATGGACCCCATGGCCTGTCTCTGGCGAAGGAGGAGACAAGGTGTGCGGCTACTGGGGGCGGGATTCAGAAACACTGCCAGAGCTGGCCGGATCTGACTGACGGATGGATCCGTGAGATGAAAGAAAACGACTGCAAAGAAGAGAAAAAGGGTATCATCTTCGATCTGGACGGCGTGATCGTCTCCACAGATAAGTTCCATTATCAGGCGTGGAAAAAGATTGCGGATAAAATGGGAATTGAGTTTAATGAGAAGATCAATGAACGTCTGCGCGGTGTGAGCCGCATGGAGAGCCTGGAGATCATACTGGAAAAGTATGAGGGCGCGCCGCTGTCAGCGGAGCAGAAACAGGCGCTGGCGGAGGAAAAGAACGGGTACTATGTGGAACTTCTAAAGACAATGGATCGGTGCGATGTATCGGAAGAAGTAGTCAATACTCTGAAAAGTCTGAGAAGAAAAGGCTACTTCCTTGCAGTCGGATCATCCAGCAAAAACGCGAAGATCATCCTGCGGCAGACAAGGATTGAAGATTTATTTGATGCTGTGTCCGACGGTAATAATATTACCAGATCCAAGCCGGACCCGGAAGTGTTCCTGAAAGCGGCGGAGTATATCGAACTCCTGCCCAAACAGTGTGCCGTGGTCGAGGACGCACGGGCAGGAATTGATGCTGCAAAGGCTGCCGGGATGATGGCAGTAGGAATAGGAACTGCAACAGAGTATGATAAATGCGATCGGAAGATAAAGTCATTTGGTGAGTTAGACCAAATATTTTAAAATCTGTTTAGTGCATTTTAAGAAAGGGAGCTGAGTTTTCAGTTCCCTTTTTGTTTGTGCTGTGGTAAACTTTATTGGACATAATAAGTGATAATAGATGTCGAGCCCGAAGGAGGAATGAACGATGGGATATTTTTATTTTGCCCGGCACGGGCAGACGGTGTGGAATGTAGAAAACAAGATCTGCGGCGCTACGGATATTGCTCTGACAGAAAAGGGGCATCTGCAGGCGGAAGAACTGGCTCGTGCGATTACGGCCGAAGACATTCATATCGATGAAATCATCTGTTCCCCGCTAATGCGTGCGGCAGATACGGCTGGACACATATCAGATATTACAGGCGTGCCTGTGCGGGTGGAGATGCGGCTAAAAGAGCAGAATTTCGGGAAATATGAAGGCACACCGCGCAATGGCGAAGAATTCCAGCATGCTAAGACCTGCTTCGCTGACAGTTATGAGGGCGGAGAATCCATGATCCGGTTTTGCCAGAGAATTTATAACCTTCTGGATGATATTAAAAAAGAAGCAAAAGATGGAAAAGTATATCTTCTGGTGGCGCATAATGGTGTGGCAAGAGCAGTCCAGTCCTATTTTACCGATATGACGAATGAGGAATTCGCGAAATTCGGAATTAAAAATTGTGAATTGAGAAAATATGAATTTCAATAATTTTAACGACATGATTCAAAGTCTGATGACGAAAGCGGCCTGGTTTCTGAGACTATATATCATACAGTATAAATATCTCCTGATATTTATAGCAGCATTTGTACTGCTGTACATTTTTTTCATGCACTGGCTGAATGTGAAATTTCTTAACAAACTCCGGCAGCCTGCGGCGCTGATCAGTCTGGCTGTGGAGCTTGTGGCCATTGCATCGTTTACGCTTTTGTTCCGCGAGGCGGGTTCTTACCATACTTATGAGCTGGAACTGTTCTGGTCATACAGATTGTGGATTTTCGGGAAAAATATCGCGTTGGGGATGGAAATCCTCAATAATATACTACTCTTTTTCCCGTTGGGATTTGTCCTGACTGATGCACTGAAAAAATGCCCGTTCTGGGCAGTGCTTCTCATTTCGGGCGCTATAAGCTGCACGATAGAATTCAGTCAGTTCTATTTTAAGATCGGATTGTTTGAGTTCGACGATATTTTTAATAATGTGCTCGGAGCGCTTATAGGATGGTGTGTCTTTCATATCCTGCGAAGTTTGCGGAGAAAAAGGAGAAAAAATTAAGTTATCGGAAAAGGAAAAAATCGCCGGCCATTGCGGTCGGCGATTTTTGATATGTTGCATATATACTTATTGAATTAATTATTTCAATAAATTCGAATATTCCGGATGTTTTTCAAACCATCCCGCTGCGTAAGAGCAACTGGGAACTGCCTTCAGATTTCGACCTTGCAGGTCTTTTATCAGTTCTTTCATAAGTTTCCCTGCGATACCCTGTCCTCTGAGAGAAGTATCGACAAAAGTGTGGTTGATGTCTACCGTAGTTTTCTCGCTGTCTGCATAGGGAAATGTAATCTGCGCGAGCAGATTTCCGTTTTCATTGAGGAGTACAATTTCATTTTCTTTGTGTGTGAATTCCATTTTCTTTATCCTTTCTTTAATTATAAATAGTATTTGCAAAAATTAGGATCCTATCGTTAACTGCGCTTTACTGGGAGCCGGATCACGGTGCGCAGCTTCTCTGGCGCAGTGCGTCTTGGATCACTCAGATATATTTCATGATGCAGGCGCTTCCTGGAAAAATCTGTTTCCAATCCTTCCTGTTTAAGATAATGTTCCATTTTTCTTATCGTTTCCGGTTCGTCATCATAACTTCCTATGTGCATGCACTGCACACAGAGACCTTCACAAAAAGAGTAGAACTCTGCTCTGGAAAAATCACTCTTCTTTTTCTCTGAAGCCTCCCGGACTGCCCAGTCGAATTCTTTTCTGGTGACAAATTCCGGCAGACGTATCATGGAAATCCACTGGAGATCATCTTTTCGCGAATAGTCGAAAACGGCATCAGCAGTGGCGCAGTCCTGATACCATAGCCCTTCCAGAGGTGGTACCACATATGGGAAATATCCTTTGATCTTGTGCTTACCTTTGTAACTCATCTTTATTGTAAATGCGATCCCGTAAAGCAGGTTCATTGCTGCTTTGTATTCTCCATCCGGTTCATTCGGATTCCCTTTGCCCCTTACAGCAACATAATTCATTATCGGTATGTCTATAATACCGGGTTTTTTTGGCGGCAGATAAAATTCTTTATATTCCTTTTTGTAGTCGAATGCCATAATGTTCTCCTTTCCTATATGATAAATACTTTTTTGTTTCAGCGGTTTCGTCGTGTCCGTGTTTGCTGTCGATAGTGTAAAGATCAGACATTTTGCGGATCGTTTCTCCGAGTTCTTCTCTTAGAAATTCCGGCTCAAGCAGTTCGGCTTTTTCTCCGAATGTCAGGAGCCATGAAATCAGATTCTCCTTGTTTGTATAATCGGCGTGAAAGAGCAGTTGTCCATTCTGTAATTCTTCAAAACATCCACTGCCGAATTCTTCAATCAGGCGCCATTTACATTCTTTATCAAAGAGCGCTTTGACGCGGATGCCACCCGGAAAGATCCGTTCGTTGCTCAGATCGGGATATGGAGCAGGCCGTTTCTCGAATGTGTTTGCTTCATCTAATATAAGAGCATCCATACGGTTTAGCTTGAAAAGGCGGTAATTTTCTTTCTGAGTGCACCATCCCCATATATACCAGCTAGACCAACAGAAGATCAGATAATAAGGTTCGATTCTTCGGTGTCCTTCGCCTCCGGGAGCATAATACTGAAATTCGAGAAACAAACATTTATCAATAGCCTTTCGGATCAACTCGATCTTTGGAGCCAGCGTATCCTTGTACCAGGAAGAAAGATTGATCAGGACCGACTGATCCCCTGTCATAAAATCGGAAGAACCTGCGGAAAGCTTTTCCATCAATTGACCATAACGATTTGTACCGTTGACGCTATCTAAACTTCTCAGACCTGCCAGGATATCTTTCATTTCTGATTTCGTCAGTAGTGTGCGGTCAATTCGGAAGTTTTTCATAATAGAAATACCGCCGTTTGTTCCTTGTCTTGTTATGATCGGAATTCCTGCCTGACATAACGCGTCAATATCTCTGCTTATCGTTCTGCGAGATACTTCGAACTGTTCGGCAAGAGCCGGAGCAGTTACAGTTTCTTTTTGCAGCAGGATAGATAATATTCCGATAAGACGATCGATCTTCATATTCAGCTCCTTTGTAAGGTGTTTTATTTACATTATATCATGCCAAATACGACATCTGTATGTCCTGTTTATTGTTAACGGAGAGAAAAACGTACAATTATAATATAGAAGAAAAGAATATTGGAGAAAATGGTATAAAACGGCAAAATTGTGTGAATTGTCTGAAATAAATAAAAAACAAGAAAAACATTGACAATTGATTTGGACAGTGATATTATAACACCTGTCGCTGATGACGGAAACTTAAAACCACATTAATTCAGCTTAGCCGGAGACGCGGAGGCGGAACGACCGGGGAGATGAAAGTGGATGAAGTTTCAAAGGCAAAACAAATGAAAAAAGTTGTTGACAATGCTGGTCAGATGTGATATCCTATATAAGCTGTCGCTTGAAACGGACCGAAAGGGAAGCGGATGAGCGAAACAGAAAAATAAAAAAGTTCTTGACAAAGCAAAACGGATTTGATAAAATATCAAAGCTGTCGCTTGAGAGAGAACGACAGGAACCTTGATAACTGAACAATAGACAACAACCCTTGAAAATTTCTTTGAAGAGATTTTTATGAACGGTTCATACGAACCAAACACAGTAAAAAAGGGAAGAATTAGCTAGTAGTTAGTTCTGAACT
>DWYB01000019.1 GCA_019118885.1 Candidatus Mediterraneibacter surreyensis
CAGATACCTCTCTGTTTTATAAGATTTTACTAACCGCTCAAAGTCAGCAAATCTTATTTTACTCTGAGGTATCTTTTTTTCTCAACCACCTTTCATGGGATTCCCTATATTTGAATTATACAGGAAGCTCCTTGGTAAAGATTGTTAATGCCAGTATAACATAAAATAGCTCCGCCACAAGGGCAGAGCTATCCTACACTATTAAAATTCTGGTTTCAAATCTACATATTTGCTTAAATTCAGTCCAATAGAAACTTCCTTCCGATAATAAAGCGGCACTCGAGAATATTCCAACAGATCTCTAAGAGTAAGCCTACTCTCTATTATCTCTTTAGCATATCTTATACTGACCAGACAGATCATACATGATATCTGGCCTTCCGCTGAATTTGCATAAGCATTATGTAATTCTGCAAATACTTCTTCCATAGTTCTTCCTTTTCTCTTTATATCTCATATTATTCTTTAAATCCTACCTGTCCATTCATAAGTAATGGAAGGAGGAAATCTCTGATAGATATTATCTCTTGATTTTCTTTTTCATTTTGATATTTTTTAGCAAATATATTTTTTACAGTATCTGTAAATTTATCTTTTATAGATTTTGTGGGAATTAAGATTAACATTCCTTCCAATGTGCTAATTCTTATACCATTAAAAACACTTCCAGTAGAACTATGTTCCGCTTTTTTCACAAAATAATCACTCATAAAAAACATATAAAGTAATTCTGTTGATACTTTATTTAAATTTGGTCGAATACAAAATACAGATTCATTAATGTCCCAATCTCTAGGATTTTCCTGTACAATAACACATCTGCCTAAAGGTGCAATGCTCGCAAAAAGGATATCCCCTCTTGAGACATCTGAACGTTTATGCACAATTTTCCTTGCTTCTTCATCTATTTGGTCACAATCCGAAAAATCAATAGTTCCATTAACAGTGAGATTCTTTACAGTAATATATTTAATATGTCCATTTCCCAGTTTAAAATTATCTCTAGGATTTAAACCCGTATTGATATGATGAATACACTTTTTTACTGTTTGAACTTCCCATCCTTCTGGAATTTCTCTCTTCAATTCTTCATTCCAAACCATCTTTCCACCAGATGATTTATATGGTTTTCCTTCTTCATTCGGAAATTCAAACTGTAAAAACCAATAATCATACAAGGTTTTTGCCATGTATTCTAATTCGGCATTAATTTTGTTATTATTATTGACTCTCTGTTCTAATTTATAGAGAGTGCTGCCAATTTTCTTTTGCTCTTCATAATCTGGCACGAAAACATCTACATCATATATATCTTTTGGGGATATATTTCTTTGTCTTGTTCCACTAGCCCTATACTCTAATTGCTCACGAACACTATTTGTTGATAAAAGATAATGTAAATAATATATGTCTGCTTTTCCTTTTTTAGGAATCACTTTTCCTACTCGTTGATTAAGTACAAATGTAATATTTTCCATTTCTGGAACAAACGCAGAGTTCCCAAACAATCCTACTACCTGTTCTGTCAAAGGCATAATTAAATCTCCAGTTTTTAGTATAAATTCTTCTGGGAATTTCGCTCCATAATATGTCGTTTTTTCTTTTGTAAACTGAAAATTATTTGTCCCTGAAATATTCGCTAGTGTAACCAAAGCATATTGGCTTTTTTCTACATAATTTTCACTTTTAAAAGCGTAACCATGTTTAATTTCAAGTAGTTCTCCTAGTTTACATTTATTCATACCTCAATTCCCCCAATCTCTGTTTGATTTCCTCTTCCAGAGTTTTACCTTCTACGAAGTATTTTTCAAGATTAGCGGTATATGCATCCATTTTCTGGTTGAATTCTTCCTGTGTAAGCTCTACATACTCAATTTTGACTTCAAAATACTGGCCTGCTGATAAAGAATAATTTTTATTCTGGATATCTTCATAAGAAACTTGAACACTGAAATCATCAACTACTTCCTGATTAATAAATGTATCCTCAATCTTTTTTACTTCATCTGGACGAAGAACTGTCTTCTGGTTTTTACCTTCTTTCTTTTTCTCTCCAAGTTTAGAAGCGTCAACCAGCATAATCTTGCCGTCTTTATTTGACTTATCAATGAAAAGAACGGATACATTTGTTCCTGTATTTGCAAAGATATTGGAAGGCATAGAAATAACGCCTTTGAGCCAGTGATTATCAACTATTCTCTGGCGTACCGCCTTTTCAATACCAGATTGTGCAGTAATAAATCCTGTTGGAACTACTATTGCTGCTTTTCCGTCATCTTTGAGTGACCAAAGGATATGCTGGATGAAACAAAGATAAATCGCCATAGACTCTTTCTTTTTATTCGGAATCTTAGGAATTCCAGCAAAGAATCTGTCTGTGTCAGCCCATTTTTGTTCAATTAAATCTCTTGTTGCCGAAAAGTCCATCTTAAATGGAGGATTTGAAGTAATGTAATCAAAGTGTTTTATTCCTGATCCTGCATCATGTGGAATATTATAATGTGCTGGTGTATCCAGTGTATCTCCCTCAATAATATTGTCCAGAGAGTTAGTAAGCCCATTCAACAACATATTAATTCTCAAAAATCGAGATGATTTACCTGAAATATCCTGTGTATAAACTTGTGCTCTATCTCCAAAAGATCCTTCTCCAAGTTCATTGGCAAGATGTAATACGAGAGAGCCAGATCCTGCGGATGGGTCATATACCTCATAAATCTTGTCCTCTACTGGACTCATATTTACCAGAATCTTTGCAATGATACTGGAGATAGCCTGTGGAGTAAAGTATTCCGCATAAACACCGCTGGCTACATTGTAATCTTTGATAAGATGTTCAAAAATTGCACTGTAAAAGTCAAAGTTATTCTTGAATGCTTCTCCAAAATCAAATTTATCCTGACTGATAATTCCAAAGATATTCTTCGCAAAGTTATTTCTCTTGGAAGCCTCTACATTCTCTGTAATTCTAGTGAATAATGGTTTTCTTCCACCATCAGCAGTTTCAATACTGAACTCTTCATTTTGTGGATAATTTGAAATTCTTTCCAGAGCATCATCAAATAAACGGTAGAACTCTGTGCTTCCAACCTTATTAATCAAACACTCAATTGTATCTTCATACTTAAAGGCAACATCCTGTGGATAAGAATCATAGAAAGCAGCAAGTTCATCATTTTCATTTTTCAGAACTTCCTCTATATCCATATCTATTTCTTCAGCAAATTCCTTCAAATTTGCCATGAATTTGTCATTCAAAAATTTATAAAGGAACACAGAGGTTATTACAACCTCTTCACTTGCCTGATTGGATAATCCATTTGTCTGGCAAAGTCCCTTCATTTCATCAATCATTTGTTTTATCTTATTTTCTAATGTAAAAATGTCTGGCATTTATTTTTTATCCTCCCTCGTTTATTTAAATAATTGTATATTGGTATATAATTCATTCAATAATTGGGCATAAAATCCCTTTATTTTTGTATAGAGCTTTTCTTTCAATAGAAGTTTAGTTGCTTTGGATTTTACGGAATCAGCAAAATTCTTTCTTCCCTGTACAATCACACCTTCCTTGTCCAAAACATCTTCAATTACACCGTAAATAATTACAAGTGTTCTCTCAATTTCCGATTTATCGGCAGGATATGTTTCTATTGCATCCTGATATGTTTTTACAAACGCATAATTTCCGCCATAAATCTTAGAAAGTCTTTCATTCTCATAATTGATATTTCTGGCTCTTTCCAATGCTTCCAATAATTCATCTGTGATAGAATCCAAATCACTCAAATCTGAAATTGAAAGGTCATTGAAAATCTTCTGCAGTAATTCATCAAGCTTTTTAATTTTAATATCGCCTTTATTTTTATTCTTCTTGATTTCATTCTGGATATCTTTTACAACTTCTGAAAATCTCTTAAATTTAGGATTATCCTGTGTAATCTGACCCAGATCCATAATGGTTACTTTCACTTTAATAAATTCGTAAAGAATTTCCACCACTTCATCATTAGAAATAACATCCATCATGCTTACTGTATTACTAGATAAATTTATAAAATCAATTCTTTCCTGTGTTGATTTTAATAATTTTTTGATTTTGTCAGAATCAATTTGGGCAGCATAATCCATGGCTCTGGATAAAATAAACTCCGTCTGGCACTCTTTAATACCATTCAATAATCTTCGAATTTTCAGAAGCGTTTCTTTGTTGTAAAAAGTAAGCTGCTTTGAAAATCTCTCTTGATTATCTGTGGAAATGATATCTTCCAGTTCCTGCTCATACTTATGATATTTTCTGTTAATATCTTCTTTATCAATGACCAAGCCATTCAAAGAGCCTTCATCTTCTCCATTATCATTGAGATCAGCTTCCAGCTCTTTTATGTAAGCTTCTATTGTTTTATCGTACTCCTGCTCAATATCTACAAAGTCTACAATATACCCGTACTTATATACTTTCCCATTTGGTGACTTATAAGGTCTGTTTACTCTGGAAATGGTCTGTAGCAGGGATTGAGCATGTGGCCCTCTTAACAGATACATCTTTTTCAGACGCTTTACATCATATCCTGTTGTAAGCATGAAATTTACAATCAGGATATCTGGTGTCAATGTTTCTCTGAAATCCAACTGATTATTTTTGTTAATCTGCTTCTGTTTCGGATCATTTGTATCTGTAATAACAAGCCCTGTATTCAGTTTTGAATTATTCTTAAACCATTCATGCACTTTCTTTGCCTGAGGATTTGTTCTGCAGACTATCATTCCACCGATAGTCGGATCTGAATTCTGTAATCGGAAATTTATAAAATCCTTCTCGATAAACTGGCCAAGAGCTTGTACATAAGCATCTGACTCATAAACATCCTTGTCTTCCAGCTTATTATCTTCTATTTCCAGATTCTTTTTGATTTCAGTTCTGGCTACTGTATCAATATTTTCTTTTTTAATACGGAGAGTATATCCATCAGCAATTGATTTATCATAAAAATACTTGTGGATATAATCACCGAATTTCAAATTAGAACGTTCTTTCTTTGATAATAATGGTGTTCCTGTAAGCGCAATATAAACTGCATCTACATCACATGTCATCAAGTTTTTAAAGAATTCTCCAGTAGAAGAATAACTTCTATGTGCCTCATCTATAAAGAAAATGCGCTGTACATTAGCCTTATAATCATTCTTCGCTTCTGGCATTTTACCTTCGAACTTCTGAATATTTACAACGCAGATTTCACCGATGGATTTCGTACCAACATTCGTTGATAATGGTTTATTCAATTCTTTGGTAAATCCTGCTTTATCCTCACAATTGACAACTTTTAGCCCTCTGTTTGTAAATTCAATACTTGCCTGTGTTAATAAGTCTAATCTATCCACAACAAAGAAAAATCTTGTGCTTACGCTTTTCTTTGCATAGTAATCCCTGATCACACGATTAGAAAAGGCTGCAAGAGCTGTTTTCCCACTTCCCTGTGTATGCCAGATAATACCGCCTTTTCCACCAGACTCTAATCTTTCAATAATTTTTCTGGTAGCAAAGAATTGAGGATATCTCATAATATGTTTTTGTGGCACTTGTTCGCTTATGTACATGATTCCATATTGAAGAAAATATAAGAACCTATTCATATCAAAGACAGAGGTAATAAAACTATTACAAGGTGTAGTAGTCTTTAAATTCTCCTCAAATTCTGGTGTGTCTGTTTCTGCTGGATTATATCCACAGTCCTTCATAACATATTTAATCTTATCCACATCAATTTCTTTGTACTGATAATCCATGTGGAAATTACTATCATCTTCTCGAAAGAATGAAAAACTTGTATTTGTCCCGTTTGGTGTTGTATAGAAAGATCCTGCTTTTACATCTTCTGCATCGTCATCTTCTTCGTATTCCATGTTATTGGAGAAAGATACTATCTGAATCATGTTGAAAAACTTTTTATAATCAGGATTTTTCAATCTCTTATTAATCATTCTGTCGAATTCTTTTTGAATTCCACCTTCATTATTTGGTTTCTTTACTTCCAGAAATGCCAACGGCATACCATTAACCAATATATTGACATCTGGGCGGAATGAGCCTTCTTCTGTTCCTTCTACAACGCTAAATGGCAGCTCATCCACTACTGCAAAGTCATTATTGTCAATGTCATCAAAATCAATAAGCTTTACTTTATCCAATGGATCAATAAGCCAGTTATAAAATTCTTTTCCCAAATCGTTATTCTTTAAAATATTATGGATATCTGTAAGGATGCTTTTGATTTCATCATAGGTAAAGTCTCTGCCGTTGATTCTTTCCAATGCTGGTTTAAACCTATTTACAAATATTTTGGTGTTGAAATCTATATCTACATCATCTGTTTTGAGTGACTGATAGTTATAACCAAGTCGCAAAAATTGAATCGTTGCTGGAATCTTAACTCTTGTATCTTCATTAAAGATTGCCATTTACTTTCCTCCTTCCAGTTCTGTATTTAATTCTTCTATTCTTTTTATAATAGCAATTCCAGTGTCCGTTAATTGGTACTTGCCTTTCGTTTCACCATAACTTTTGATAA
The DNA here is from genome assembly GCA_019118885.1 of Candidatus Mediterraneibacter surreyensis. Lineage (GTDB taxonomy): Bacteria > Bacillota > Clostridia > Lachnospirales > Lachnospiraceae > Mediterraneibacter > Mediterraneibacter surreyensis. Next base: position 6,573 of record DWYB01000019.1, read on the forward strand.
CTCCATCTTCCTGAAATTGCTTAAAATATTTATTCATAGTGATTGTGCTAACACCTATAATCCTCGCAAGTTCTGCCTGTGAAATAGGAATATATGAAGTTCCATCTGGAAGCTTCATCTGACAATCATATATTTGTTTCAGAACTTTATATGTACTGCTTGTAAATTTATCTAATAAGGATTCCATTCAACTTCTCCTTTCTTATATCATTATTAAAGATAAACTTATATGTATTATACAATCATAACATGTGTCAATTCAATACTTGTAGCTTTAATAATTGCTATTTTTATAATTAATCTTGTCATATCAAATTTTAAATTTTATACTTAAAGTAACTTTTGCAAAGGGGGATTTTAATATGCAATTTCTTAATCGTGATTTCTACAACACTAATATTATCTCGTATATAGATGTATCAATGCAGACTATGTTAAACGGAAATCAAGACATTCTAAATACCAAAGAATATTTGTTGTTTTATTATATCAAAGAAAATTTTGTCTCTAATTTCTATTCTCTATATAATACAGATATTGACCTAGATTGTTTCGGATTTTCAGTAATCCAAAGGAATACTCGACATTCTATCGAATCATATTTAGACTTGATAAATTTAGTTAGTGATTCCGATTATTTGACTGTTATGCAATACTGTGCACATAAAGGTAAATATGATGAAAAATACAAATCTTACCTAAAGGAAAACATATTTAATATTCCTGCCAAATATAATATTGCAACAAAAATGTATGGCAAAAATATTCCAAAGACACTATTGAAGGTGGCATCTGATAGTAATAAACATACCCATCCAAACACGTTTATTGAAATAATGAACATGAATGAATGTAATAAAAAAGCCGATATTTTAAGAAAATTATTAAACACTAATTTGTTTATCTTAACTGAATCCTATAAATTAATTGTACAGAATTTCAATAATGGATTCTTTCCTACTCTTAATTGTCAAAATTGTGTTCCATTCTGGGGAAGAAATTGTAGTGGATGCTTTGAAAATGAAAGAATTAGATTTCAAAATTTGATTGATAATGGCTTGGTTACATATACAAACCCTGTCCAAGCAACTTATCAGCAACCGCCAATAATTAATTAAACTATTATATTAAAAATACCAACTAACTCCATCCACTTTGAAGATGGAATTGGTTGGTATTTTTTTGCTCACATTGGGAAGAAACTTGTGATGACCTTTGGGAGCAATGAGGGCGTAAGCGGTGGAGTTGGTTATCCGTCCTATTTTGAAAAAATAGGATGGGTAAACAACGACATCCCAGATTCGCTGTAAAAACGTGCAGCCAACAACTTTCAGCCGCCACAAAAACATGTGCCCTATCGTGGCACCTTTTACGGGCGTATCCGCCCTGATTATATTTTGTCTGGAGATAATTTTTAGAAATTTTTTCAAAAAAATTTTTTCTGCATTGTCTGCAACTTTTCAAAAGTACGTAATCGCTTACCTTAATAAAAAATGTTATTTTCCTGTATTTTTAGCCAATTTTGTGGTTTTCTAATGTAATTTTGTTCTATTGCATTTTATTTTGACCTGATATAAGATGTGATCAGTAAGTCATTTGATACTCTTTTATCGATATCTTTTCGATATATTCAAGAGTTCTAAGTTTATGTGTTTATACCCCTGACAACAGCCCGTGATGTTCGGTCCTGACTTATTAGAATTAGTTTACAAGGTTTCAAATACATCATCTCGCTCTGGAAAGAGAAACAAAGACTCTATGGAAACTCACATCTCTATACTAAAAGCCACAATAAGAGAAAAAGATAGAGAGATTGAAAGGCTCAAAAGGCAACATGAATCAAATGAGTCCTATAAAGAAAAATATGAGTTAGCACAAGCCAAAATCAAAGAGCTAGAGATGCAACTTGAAGAAGCATACTCATTAAATCTTCCAACCTCATTATAAGCAAAAAGGTAAGCCCAAAAAGCTTACCTTTTTCTTTTATACTTATTCCGAAAGAATCAAGAAATATACTAAATCATCAAAAAACGCCGTAAATAAACAGCTTATCTCGGTGTTTACTATCAACACGGTAAAAAGCCTTAATATAGAACGGTTTTTCGCATTAGTCATCCGATTATTAGCACGATCCGGTCAGGCCGCATCCTTAAAGCCGACCGGATCAGATCCCGGATCGTCACTGCCCCTTCCCCCTCCAGGTTCGGGCCGCGCGCCTCCAGCCTTACCAGATTCGCCACTCCCTGTATCTGAAGTTCCGCATTGTCCTCGATGGTGATGATGCGCTCATCCTTTGGGATATAATCTGACATGGCATTTAAAAAAGTAGTCTTCCCGGCGCCTGTGCCTCCGCTCACAAAAATGTTATATTTTGCCTTTACCAGTTTTGTGATAAATCCCGCCGCCTCTTCTGTCAGACTTCCCATATGTATGAGCTGATTCATCGTGATCGCATCCGAAGGGAATTTTCTGATCGTCATGACCGGTCCGTTCACAGCCACAGGCTTGAGGACGACATTGACCCTGGATCCGTCCTTCAGCCTGGCATCCACGATAGGAGAAGTCTCATTGACATATCGGTTCGTTTCCCCGACGATCTGCTGGATCACATCCCCAAGGCGGGATTCTGAGATGAAATGCCTGTCCGTCTGAAAGATCTTTCCTTTCTTTTCGTAAAAGATATTTTCTGTCCCATTTACCATGATCTCTGTGATCTCATCATCTTCGATCAGGTCCTGGATGATATCCAGCCTGCGGAACGCGTTAAACAGCTCCCTGCTTATCTTTATCTTCTCGCCCAGGGACAGGAATTCTCTTTTTGCCTCTTCCTCTATCACACACCGTATGATGTCCTGAAGTTCCTCCTCGCCTGTCTCTTTTGTCATATCCATGCGGAGCATGACTTTTTCATACAGCAGTTCTATTCTTGTCATCCTTTTCCTCCGATCTTCCAGGAGACCTGTTGCCTTTTCCCACACGCTTTTTTACAGTCTTTGCCAGGATATCCGCGTACCCGGCAGCCCTCAGATTCTCTTCATACTGCTCCATTTTTGCTTCAGCAGCTCCCTCACAGATATACAGTGTATAGATCCTGTCACATTTCCTGAGGATATCGTACAGCCCGCAGACCGCATCCCCAAGGTCAAGTATGATAACTTCATAGAGACACTTCTCCCGGATCATATCCAGGAGACGGATCCATTCTTCTGCTCTGACAGATCTCAGATCCTGTTCGTTCTTCATCGGGAATATGTAATCCATCCCGTTTTGCCTCACTGCCATCGACGCCAGCTTCAGCCCCCAGTCATCCCTCTCCTGTTTCAGGAAATACAGCAGATCACCCAGATCCTTATCTGCTCCATCCTGAAAATAATGCCCGACGCCCGAATAACCTTCAAGATTGAGATAAAGTACCGATATCTGACGCGCCATCTTCTGCCCGAGGTGCAGAGCGAATTTTGTCTTCCCGATCCTGTGGACCGGCGAATAGATCCCGATCATCCCCCGGACCAGAGGCTCATCCCGAATGCGCACTTCCCCACGTTTTTCACGGACATATCCCTCCTGCCGGCTCTGTGCTGCTGAAGGCTCGTGTGTCATGCCTGTCCTTTCCTTCCGGGTATTTCTCCCTCTGCCATTTCCGCTGTCTGCGTATTTCCTTATCATTTTTATCATTCCTTCCGCCGACTGATAGCGGAACAGATAGATTCCCTCCGGTCCATCCTTTTCCCCGGGGATGCCTGTCAGTATAAATTTTTTTCCGGCACAGTACGTGCCTGCCGCCTCATTCCCGCATTCTTCTCCTATCACCAGGATCTCTGCGCTGCCTTTTTCCAGAAAATCATTCATCTTCTGCGGATCATGGAAAAGGTGGAACTGATATTCACTTTCGAACTGTTCTGAAAGTATCTGGAAAAGATGCTCTGAATACTCCTTCTGTATGTCACAGATCACAAAACACCCTGATACACCTTTTATTTTATTTTCTGACATAATCTGAATTTTGCTGCGGATCCTTGCAGCACGAATAAAGAAATATGACCCTCCGGGGCAGTTTCCTCCCCGTTTTTCTGACACATGCTTTCCCTCAAAAGCCTGTGGTCCGGCAGGTGATCCCTGCTGTGTAAGACGCATTATAAACGGCGGATCCTGTTTTGTCCATAGCAAAATCAAGATCCGCCGATTTTTGTAAAAAGCTCACAAAATCTGATAGCACATAATCCCGTAAAGCAGCCCGACCCCAGGAATCCCAAGGGTTCCGGATGTCAAAAAGGATACTGCGTTCATGCCTACATTAATTGAAGAATCAGGTGGGATCACGTACTGGTTGATAAAGAAGATCAGCGCCATACCAATGGCTGCACGTATAAAAAAATTGACAACTGCCGTCATAAACTTCTTTCCCAAATCCTACCATTCCTTTCACGGGATATGCAGGCTGCACCAGCAATGATACAGTACATTTCTTCTGATATAGTCTATTCCCGCCCCGGGATTTTTATTCTTCCAGGCCGAGCCATTTCTCCGCTGCTTTTCCTGCTTCTGCCCGGGAGTAATTCCATTCCCTTAAGGACGGCTCCCCCTGCTGATCCAGAATGTACCTGAAATAAGCGTCCAGGCTTCCCCTGACTTCTGTGTCACTGATCTCATCTTTCTCCAGTTCCGCAAGAACGGGCGCCGTATCCATTGACAAGTTCATGAGATAATACACATCGGTTTCCGAACCTTCCCGCGCGCAGCTGATATTATACTCTGCGATAAACGTGTCCGGCCTGCTAAAAGAAAACAGGATATAGCATACAGATACCACTGCCGTGATATACCTGAACAGCCCGAAATCTCTTCTGTAAATGCTGTATATCACTCCAAAAAAGATGATCATGAGCACTGCCAGGAACCAGAGCACAAGCACGCGCAGAAAAGTAAGGTAATATTCAGACACATACAGGATCATCCGATACGCCGCGGATACGATTATGATACATGTACACGCGGATACCACGGTAAGGATTCCTTTCAGGATCCTGTTTTCATCAAATATCATCTGGCAGATCAGGACCGCCGCAAAATTGATCAGGCTCACGGCAAGAAGCTGCCAGAATCCCTGATGCGCATATTGTGAATAAGTCACCCCTTCCGGAAGTCCTGAATCCAGTCTCAGAAAAAGGAACAGGATCTGGATCCCTGAATAAACCACATACACTGCAGCCATGATGCCTGCAAACGTGATCCCCGCCACGGGGTCTGTCTTCCCCTGCTTCTTTTCCCCCTTTCCGCCAAGATTCATGCGGAAAAGCCCTGCAAAAAACGCATAGATAAATACAAGTCCAAAGAGAAATGTAAACACGATCCCCAGGATATTCCACACATCTATTTTCTCCAGCAGGATGAAAGGATTTAAAATGTCAAAAAAACTGTTGAAAATGTGTGAAAAGATCTGGTCCGACGCCATTAAAAGCGGAAGTACGACTGCCAGCACGAGGACCGCTGCCAGTATCCCGAACAATACAGATCTGATCTCTTTTCTTTTTATCCACATGACCGCGGACTTATTTTCGGGATTATCCTCCTCTTTTTTCCTCTTTTCCACGCTTCTGTGGAAAATCTCCCCGACCGACAGTATCCATGTGCCTGCCATTACAAAAAAGTTCTTTACATATTCTGCAAATCCCCATTCCTGATCTTTATAGATCTGATGCGCCATGGACATCATGTAAAGGAGCAGGATCCCCACACAGTTAAAGAAATGAAAAAATATACTGTCTGTCAGGACTGTGGCTGTCCCCAAAAGAAGGATCCCTGCAAAATACCTTATTGTCCCTTTCTGAAACCGGATCCCTGCCTTCTGAAGGAACATAACGGAAAACCCGAGAGAAACTGCCGCGATCACTGGAAATGTGATCCCGGACATATTTTTGTACAGGCAGAAAGTAAATACAACTGCATAGATCAGGCTCATCATAAGAAACCATCTGCGCTCTTCTCTCATCCGCTGAATAAAAATATTATCCATCCTCTTCCTCCTTCACATATTCTAAAATGTCTCCGGGCTGGCAGTCCAGAGCCCTGCATATCGCATCCAGGGTAGTAAATCTCACAGCTTTTGCCTTGTTATTCTTTAATATAGAAAGATTCGCCATTGTAATATCCACTTTGTTTGCAAGTTCCGTAACACTGATCTTGCGTTTTGCCATCATAACATCCAAGTTCACAACGATCGCCATCTCATGTCCCCCTTATATTGTCAGATCATTTTCTTCTTTATACTTTATCGCTTCTGAGAAGACCAGGCTCAGCACATGGCTGAACAGGCCTGCAATAAAGAAAGTAAGCACAATGATAAAAGTTGCCGGTGTGGGAAGCAGGAACAGTTTTATAAAAAACAGGACTGTGATCAGAAATGCCGCTGCCTCCATGATCCTCAGGCTTTTTGTATTTACATCTGAAAAGCAGTTTCTTCCTATAACAGTGCCGATCATTTTTCTGAGCTGATAAACGATCACAAGACCACAAATGGCGGACATCAGGAATATGAACAGCATGGAAATATAGTGCGCCTCCAATTCTTCTGAATAATACTCCCCGGCCACTTTCAGTGTAAACGGCAGCGAAGCTGCCACCAGGATACCTGTACAGAACATAAAATTCAAAAGATATTTTGTAAATAAAATAATTCCATTTCCCTTCATAATAACATCTCCTTTATTATTTTCATGCTTTGATCTGACCGTATTATAAAGCGCTCATATATTATATGTCAATATGTTTTTATTGTTTTTCGATAAATATAATATGTTATTCAATAATTCAAAAACAAAAAAACACCTATACCCAAAATCGGTACAGATGTTTTTTTGTTTCTTATGTTGTTATTAAATTCCTACACTTTTGAAATAAAATAATTTCTTTTATATATTTTATTATTTATTTTATTTTTCTTCTATTTCTTCTGAAATTTCTATGTTTTCTCCATCAATTTCAGCAGAAGCTTTTCGAACTTTTGCCACACTTGCTACTTTTTCATGGTCAGGTAAATTAATCAGTTTCACACCAGAAGTTATCCTTCCGTACTGAGAAATATCAGAGCACTTCATGCGGATCACGATTCCTTCTGTGTTAATGATCATGATCTCGCTGTCTTCATCCACAGCTTTCATTCCCACTACATTTCCGGTCTTCTCAGTGATCTTATAGCACTTGACGCCTTTTCCGCCGCGGTTCTGGGTGGTAAACTCATCCATGCCTGTGCGCTTGCCCATTCCCTTTTCAGAGACAATGAGCATATCTTTTCCCTGGCTGCTCATCTGCATACCGATCACGACATCATTGTCTCCCAGGTTCATGCCGCGCACTCCCATGGATACCCTTCCGGTAGATCGCACGTCTGTCTCGTGGAACCGGATGCACTGTCCGTATTTTGTCACGAGCAGGATATCCTGCTGATCATCCGTTACCTTCACTTCGATCAGTCTGTCATCCTCTCTGAGGACGATCGCAGCCAGCCCTGTTTTTCTCACATTTGCATATTCCTTGATCGGGGTTTTCTTCACAAGTCCCTTTTCCGTTGCCATGAAGAGGTATTTTCCTTCTTCATATTCATAGATCGGGATCATTGCTGTGATCTTCTCCTCCGGCATGAGCTGGAGCAGGTTTATGATCGCAGTTCCCCGCGCTGTCCTTCCCGCCTCAGGGATCTCATATCCTTTCAGGCGGTATACCCTTCCTGTATTCGTAAAGAACATGATATAGTGATGCGTTGTTGTCACAAACAATTCACGGATATAATCATCTTCCAGAGTCTGCATGCCCTTGATGCCTTTGCCTCCTCGTTTCTGGCTGCTGAAGGTATCCATGCTCATCCTCTTGATGTATCCCAGGTTTGTCATGGTAATGACCACATTTTCTCTCGGGATCAGGTCCTCCATCGAGATATCGAACTCATCATACCCGATGTGTGTCCTTCTCTCATCCCCGTATTTTTCAGAGATAACGAGGATTTCTTTGCGGATCACTCCCAGGAGAAGCTTCTTGTCCGCGAGGATCGCTTTATACTCCTCGATCTTTTTCATAAGCTCTGCGTACTCTGCTTCCAGCTTTTCTCTTTCCAGACCTGTCAGAGCTCTCAGACGCATGTCAACGATCGCCTGTGACTGCGCGTCGGAAAGTTCGAAGCGCTCCATCAACTCCGCTTTCGCGATCTGGACGGTCTTTGATCCGCGGATGATCCGGATCACTTCGTCTATATTGTCCAGGGCGATGAGCAGGCCTTTTAAGATATGGGCGCGCTCTTCCGCCTTGTTCAGGTCATACTTTGTCCTTCTTGTGACTACCTCTTCCTGGTGCTTCAGATAATATTTCAGCATATCCAGGATATTCATGACCTTTGGCTCATTATTCACAAGCGCCAGCATGATCACTCCGAATGTATCCTGGAGCTGGGTATGCTTATAGAGCTGGTTGAGGATCACATTGGGATTGACGTCGCGGCGCAGCTCGATGCAGATCCGCATCCCCTCACGGCTGGACTGGTCGCTCAGATCCGTGATCCCGTCTACTTTTTTATCTTTCACAAGCTCTGCGATCTTCTCGATCAGCCTTGCCTTATTTACCATGAACGGAAGCTCTGTCACGATGATCCTGTTCTTGCCGTTCTGCATCGGCTCGATGTTAGTGACCGCACGGACTCTGATCTTGCCCCGCCCTGTGCGGTAAGCTTCCTCGATCCCTCTTGTGCCGAGGATCTCAGCTCCTGTCGGGAAATCCGGTCCTTTGATGATCTTTAGGATATCTTCGATCGTAGTCTCCCCGTTCTCATCAATCTGATCGTCAATGATCTTTACTACCGCGTTGATCACTTCTCTCAGATTGTGCGGCGGGATATTCGTCGCCATACCGACTGCGATACCGGATGTACCATTCACAAGGAGATTCGGAAATCTGGACGGAAGGACGGTCGGTTCCTTCTCCGTCTCATCAAAGTTCGGCGTGAAATCAACGGTATCTTTATTGATATCCGCTGTCATTTCCATGGAGATCTTACTCAGGCGCGCCTCGGTGTAACGCATGGCCGCGGCCCCGTCCCCGTCTACGGACCCGAAGTTTCCGTGCCCGTCTACGAGCGGATACCTGGTGGACCACTCCTGGGCCAGATTGACCAGGGCGCCGTAGATAGAGCTGTCGCCATGCGGATGGTATTTACCCATTGTATCACCGACGATACGCGCACATTTACGGTGCGGTTTGTCCGGCCCGTTGTTCAGCTCGATCATAGAGTAGAGGATCCTTCTCTGCACAGGCTTTAACCCGTCCCGCACATCCGGGAGGGCGCGGGAAGCGATAACGCTCATCGCGTAGTCAATGTAGGAAGTCTCCATTGTTTTCTTCAGGTCGACCTCATGGACTTTATCAAAAATATTATCTTCCATTGTTTATCTCCTTTTTATGAAATAAATATCCGGCTGGGCTCCGGGATCTCTGGCTGCTTCCGCTCGGGATCTCCGAAAGCTTCCGCTCCGGGATCCAGTTCAAAAACCTTCGGTTTTTTCACTGGGTTGGCATTTCCAATGCCAACCCTCACATCCGCTGCGAAGAAGAAATCCGAGCGAGCTCGATTTCTTCCTCACACCGGCTGCGATCCCGTCGCTGGTAAATCGCTAGATATCCAGGTTTTTGACGTATTTTGCGTTTTCTTCGATAAATTCTCTTCTTGGTTCGACTTTGTCGCCCATGAGTGTTGTGAATGTGAGGTCCAGTTCTGAGGATGTCTCTTCGTCCATGGTCACGCGGAGAAGGACTCTGTGCTCCGGATCCATGGTTGTCTCCCAGAGCTGCTCTGCATCCATCTCACCCAGACCTTTATAGCGCTGGATCTTATTATTGCTGTCCCTTCCGACTTCAACGAGGATCTGGTTCAACTCCTCATCGCTGTATGCGTACCATACTTTTTTGTTTTTCTCCAGCTTATACAGCGGCGGCTGTGCCAGATATACATATCCTTCTTTGATCAGGTCAGGCATAAACCGATAGAGGAAGGTTAATAATAATGTACTGATATGTGCACCGTCCACATCGGCATCTGTCATGATGATGATCTTATGATATCTCAGTTTTGAGATATCGAAATCTTCATGGATCCCTGTCCCGAACGCTGTGATCATTGCCTTGATCTCCGCGTTTCCGTAGATCTTATCCAGCCTTGCCTTTTCTACATTGAGGATCTTTCCTCTCAGGGGCAGGATTGCCTGGGTCGCACGGTCTCTCGCTGTCTTTGCGGAACCGCCGGCGGAATCTCCCTCTACGATATAGATCTCGCATTTCGCCGGGTCTTTGTCCGAACAGTCCGCCAGCTTGCCCGGAAGGGATGTGCCGTCGAGAGCGGATTTTCTTCTCGTCAGGTCCCTTGCCTTCCTCGCCGCTTCTCTCGCTCTCTGCGCCATCACAGATTTTTCAACCGTGATCTTTGCCACATTCGGATTCTGCTCGAGGAATATCTCAAGCTGGGTGCTCAGGACACTGCTCACAGCTCCCCTTGCCTCGCTGTTTCCAAGTTTCTGCTTTGTCTGTCCCTCAAACTGCGGATCCTCGATCTTTACACTGATGATCGCTGTCAGTCCTTCCCTGATATCCTCACCCGCAAGTTTTTCGTTTTCTTTTATAAGTTTATTCTTTTTTGCGTAATCATTAAATGTCTTTGTTAACGCAATCCTGAACCCTTCTACATGGGTCCCTCCTTCAGGAGTTGTAATATTGTTTACAAAGCCATACGTATTTTCACTGTAAGAATCATTGTGCTGCATGGCAATCTCTACCGCCACGCCGTCTTTCGTCCCCTCGCAGTAGATGATCTGGTCGTACAGAGGAGTCTTGCTCCGGTTTAAGTATGTGACGAACTCCTTGATCCCGCCTTCGTAGTGGAAGACATGTTCCCTGAGTTCCTCTCCTCTCCAGTCGCGCAGGACGATCCTGAGTCCCTTTGTGAGGAATGCCATCTCACGGAATCTCTGTTTCAGAGTGTCATAGTCGAAGATTGTGTCATCAAAGATCTCTGCATCCGGATAAAACGTTACTTTTGTCCCGGTCCTGTCCGGCTCGCAGTCGCCGACGATCTTCAGCTTATAGATCACTTTTCCTCTCTCATAGCGCTGCTTATAGATATGACCTTCATGGCAGATCTCGACTTCCAGCCACTCTGAGAGGGCATTTACGACAGATGCACCCACGCCGTGCAGACCTCCGGACACCTTGTATCCCCCGCCGCCGAATTTTCCGCCGGCATGGAGCACAGTGAACACGACCTCAACTGCTGGAAGCCCTGCCTTGTGGTTGATCCCGACCGGGATCCCGCGTCCGTTATCGCTGACCGTAACAGAATTATCCTTGTTGATATCGACCTGGATCTCATCGCAGTAACCGGCAAGCGCCTCGTCCACAGAGTTGTCCACGATCTCATACACAAGATGATGGAGTCCTCTTGTGGAAGTGCTGCCGATATACATACCCGGTCTCTTTCTTACAGCTTCCAGGCCTTCCAGGATCTGGATCTGGTCCGCCCCATATTCAGCGTCAAATTCTGTACTTGATGCACCCATGTAATAACCTCCTAATTTGCATTTACTGCATGCCCGTTTTTAATGTGGAATATTTTGTTGATCGAAAATCTGTGGTTTACAAATTCATCCAGCCCGGTACATGTGATTATCGTCTGTATATCATGAATACTGTCCAGTAAATAGTTTTGCCGGTGTTTGTCCAGTTCAGACAATACATCGTCCAGCAAAAGGACCGGCGTATCATTGATCACTCTTTTTACCAGTTCGATCTCTGACAGTTTCAGGGACAGGGCTGCTGTCCTCTGCTGTCCCTGGGAGCCGAACCTCCTGACATCGATCCCGTTTTGGGTCGTAAAACAGATGTCATCCCTGTGCGGTCCCACAGTCGTGCTCTTCATCCTGATATCCCTGTCCCTGTGCTTTGCAAGAGCTTCCTCAAGAGACATATTACCTGTGCCGGACTCATACGAAAGAGTGATACGCTCTTTCCCACCGGTTAATTTATAATGCATACCAGAAATAATTTCGTTTACCTGGCAAATAAATTCTTTCCTTCTTTCCAGGACTTTTGTGCCGTAGGAAACAAGCTGCATATCCCATATATCCAGAGTTTCCATGAGATTTTTCTGTCCGTATATATCTTTCAGCAGGGAATTTCTCTGATTGATGATGCGATTATAATTTGAAAGATTATTGAGATAAATCTTATCGAGCTGCGACAATTCCAGGTCAATAAACCTTCTTCTCCCCGCCGGTCCTTCCTTTATGATGTTCAGATCCTCCGGTGAAAAAAAGACAAAATGGACGATGCCAAACAGCTCTCCTGCCCGCCTGATAGGGACTTTATCGATTGCGATCCCCTTTGGGCTGTTCTTTTTCAGATGCATATCGATCTGAAAATTTATCCCTCTCTTTTCGATCGTTGTCTCTATATGGGATTCATCATATCCGAACTGTATGATATCCCTGTCCTTTGTCCCACGGTGGGACTTTGTCGTCCCGGAGAGATAAAGGGCTTCCAGGATATTTGTCTTTCCCTGGGCATTGTCCCCGTACAGGATGTTCGTGTTCGGATCAAATTTCAAATCTAAAAGGTCATAATTTCTGTAGTTTTTCAGCTTAAGAGATTTGATTACCATAACTTTCCCATCTAATCTATTTTACACTTTTTCCGGCATTTTTTCAACCGATTATCCGATGCGGAGCTCTTTTCCGTCATATAAGACGACATCGCCGCTGTGCAGCTTTCTCCCTCTCCGGGTCTCTGTCTCGCCGTTTACCATGACCAGACCGTCCTGGATGACTTCCTTTGCCTCAGCCCCTGTCTCTGCCATGCCGGCTGCTTTTAAAACCTGTCCGAGCCGGATGAAATCTTCTCCGGCTCTCAACTGAAACAGTTCCATTTTTCTCTCCTTTGCCACTTCTGTGCCTATACTGCTGCGTTAAAATTCACGGGGAGGATCAGGTAAATATAGCTCTGTTCCTCATCCTTGATGAAGCACGGCGCCTTTGCGTTCATGAAATAAAGATCCACTTCTTCATCGTCGATCACACGCAGCGCGTCGATCAGGAATTTCGGATTAAATCCGATCAAAAGGTCCTTGCCTTCTTTCATGCACATGATCTCTTCGTCCATGGATCCGATCTGTGATCTGATCTTAAATTCCATAGACTCATCCCTGATATCAATGATGATCGGCTTCTTGTCTCCTTCTTTGATGAGAAGGGTCGCACGGTCGATACAGTCAAGGAGCTCCCTTTTATTGATCCGTACCTTTGTCTCATAATCGCTGGAAAGCATCTGGTCGATCCTGAAATACTCTCCTTCGATCAGCCTGGATACGACGACCGTCCTGTCAAATTCAAATACAATATGGTTCCTTGTAAAGGAGATATCCACGTCCGCTTCCGCCTCTCCGCCGATGATCTTGCTGATCTCCTGGAGCGTCTTGCCGGGCACGATCACTTTCTTCGGAGAGTAGGAGTCTTTCAGCTCGATCTTGCGGATCGAGATCCTGTGCCCGTCAAGGGAAACGACCTTCAGGATATTGTCGTCGATCTCAAAGAGCTCTCCTGTCATCATTTTATTCGTATCGCTGTCCGCGATGGAGAAGATCGTCTGGCGGATCACTTCTTTCAGCGTAAATTCGGAGACCGTGATAAAGTCATCCTTCTCTACGGCCGGAAGATAGGAGAAATCATCTCCAGGCTGGGCCGCGATATTGAACTTCGCCTTTTCACATGTGATAAGAGCCTGGCTCTCACCCTGGGTCTCGATCACGATCTCGCTGTCCGGGAGCTTTCTTACGATTTCCGAAAAGATCCTCGCGTTCAGGGCGATGATCCCCCTCTCTATGATCTCACCGTCAATGGAAGTTTCGATTCCAAGCTCCATGTCGTTCGCAGTCAGTTTGATGATATCCATGGAAGCATCGATCAGGATGCACTCCAGTATGGGCATCGTCGTTTTTGACGGGACTGCTTTTGATACAATGCTGACGCCTTTTGCCAGGTTTGATTTTGTACATATGATCTTCATGTGATAGTAACTCCTTTCTTTGCCGGTGGCGTATGCGCCGGCAGAATGTCCTCCCGGTCAGAAGGGATTTCACGGTGTGTGGAAAATCCTTCCGGGGGCGCTTATATGTATTTTGATATAAAATCAATTCCGCATCCGTCTTATTAGGGGCTGTGAAAAAGATGATAACTGCTTCAAAGCCCGTTAAAATAAGGGATTGTCGCTTTGGATAACTCTGTTGGGAACTACTGGGGAGCGTGAGGACAGTGTGGGGAAATCTTCCTGGGCCATAACGCCCCGAAAAGATTATCCTCCGCTGTTTCCATCATAACCCACCGGTCTTCCACATAGTTATCCACAATTAAAGCGGATTTATCTTCTTCATAATAATATTCACTGTATTGTTAAGAGCTTCATCTGTCTTGATCTCTGCTTCGATCTTTTTGATCCCGTGTGTGACTGACGCATGGTCCTTACCTCCGAGGAATGCCCCGATGGCTTTTAAGGACGTATCTGTCATGACACGGCAGAGATACATCACGATCTGACGTGGAAGAACGATCTCTGCGTTCCTCTTCTTCCCTTTGAGGTCAGCTACAGGCACATTGAAATGCTCTGAAACGATATCAAGGATCAGCTCCGGTGTGACGACCCGGTTGTCGTCCGGGGATATCATGTCTTTCAGAGCTTCAGCCGCGAGAGGGATGTCGATCGGCTTATTCTCAAGGTTGGAGAGCGCGATCAGCTTGTTCAGCGAACCTTCCAGCTCACGGATGTTTGATTTGATATTATTCGCGATGTACTGCATGACATCGTCCGGGATATGATAGCGTTCCAGTCCGTCGAGCTCTTCTTTTTTCCTTAATATAGCCATCCTGGTCTCATAGTCAGGAGAGGAGATGTCTGCGATCAGGCCCCACTCGAACCTGGTCCTGAGACGGGCCTCCAGTGTTTCAATATCTTTTGGCGGCTTATCACTCGAAATGATGATCTGCTTTCCTGACACATGCAGATGGTTGAATGTGTGGAAAAACTCTTCCTGCGTACTTTCTTTTCCGATGATAAACTGGATGTCATCGATGAGCAGCACGTCATTGTTCCTGTATTTTTCCCTGAATTTTGTCATCGCCAGCTCGCTGCCGGTCTTACCTGACTTAAGAGCTTCGATCAGTTCATTTGTAAATGTCTCGCTTGTGACATAGAGGACATTTTTTGAAGGGTCGTTCTCAAGGATAAAATGGGCGATGGAATGCATAAGATGCGTCTTTCCAAGCCCAACGCCTCCGTAAATGAAAAGAGGGTTATACGCCTCTCCGGGCGACTCTGCCACAGCGAGGGAGGCAGCGTGTGCAAAGCTGTTATTGCTTCCCACGACGAAGGTGTCAAATGTATATTTTGGATTTAAGTTTGCCCTTTCAAAGACTGCGTTCGCCCTGCTTTTCTTTATCAGGTTCTCTTTTTTCTCCTGGATCACAGTCTGATTGTCCGTGACAAAGGCAACTTCATACTCGATCCCCGTTACTTCTGCAATGCAGACCTTGAAGGGGAGAAGATATTTCTCTTCTATATGCTCCAGGCTTGCGCGAAGTTTCACAAGGATGTAAACCGTGTCATCCGTCACTTCGTACACCGTAAGAGGAGCGATCCACGTATTATAAGAAATGTTTGATGAGCAGTATTCAAGCTTCATCTTATTTAATATCTGGTCCCAGTTTTGTTCTACAATGTTCATCAAAAGTAACTCCAATCAATATAATAGAGAGAGATTAAGGCAAAATCTCTCTATTACATTTTACATCAAAAAGGTGGCTGAATCAACGAAAATAATATGTGTATAACTTTATCAACAGTTTTAACACCCTGAAAATAAAAGGTTGCATCAGAAAATAATTTTTATCTACATTTTATTTTGCAGTTATCCAACACTTATACACGAGTTATCCACATTATCTTTCAGAATTATCCCCATTGTGTGGATAAGAGTTGATAAAAATGTGGATAAATATTTGTTCCAACCCCTTGATTTTGCTTGACTTATGCGCTTTTTTTCACTATAATTAAGAGCAGTGTCTTTTTGGGTAAAGATGCGGAAAAATTTGTTAATCATTGTGAATACTTTAATTATAAAGTATGTCAGTCAAAGGGAGGTGTATGGGGATGAAGATGACATTTCAGCCGAAGAAGAGATCAAGATCCAAGGTTCATGGTTTCAGAGCAAGAATGAGCACAGCAGGCGGAAGAAAAGTATTAGCTGCCAGAAGAGCAAAAGGAAGAAAACAGTTATCAGCTTAGGCCGCATATATGTGGCCTTTTCTTCTATTTATTATTAGTTGAAAAGAAGAAAAAGAAAGAGGAAAAGAATGAGATTTTCCGAATCTTTAAAGAAAAACAGAGATTTTCAGACAGTTTATAATAAAGGAAAATCTCTGGCCAACAGTTATCTTGTCATGTATGTGATGGATAACGGGCTGGAGAAGAACAGGCTGGGGATCTCCGTGAGCAAAAAAGTCGGGAACAGTGTTGTAAGGCACCGCTTAACGCGGCTGATCCGAGAGAGTTACAGACTGTCCGAAGAGCATTTCCGAAGTGGGATCGATATAATAGTGATAGCAAGGGCAGGCGCGAAAGGAAAAGGATACCATCAGATTGAGAGCGCGCTCATCCACCTCGGAAAACTTCATAAAATATATAAATAAAGGCTGCAGAAAAAAGCAGTCCTGAAAAAGGAAGTGGCGCGGATGAAACGGTTCCTGTTATGGCTGATCCGTTTTTACAGAAAATATTTATCCGGTCTGAAAGGCTACAGTACGTGCAAGTATTATCCGACCTGTTCACAGTACGGGCTTGAAGCGATTGAAAAGTACGGCGCTTTCAAGGGCGGGGCCCTTGCCGTATGGAGGATCCTGCGCTGCAATCCATTTTCAAAAGGAGGATATGATCCAGTACCTTAAGGAGGACAAGTAATGGAAATTTACGGGCTTTTAGCTGTTGGCGGAGGAATCTACGACCTGCCGGTCATCAAGCAGATATCATGGGTGCTTGGCCAGGTCATGAACGGGCTTTATAATCTGATGAGCCTGATCGGGATCGATAATATCGGTATCAGCATTATCATCTTCACGGTCATTGTATATACGATCCTGATGCCCCTTACGATCAAACAGCAGAAATTTTCCAAAATGCAGTCAGTCATGCAGCCTGAACTGCAGAAGATCCAGAAAAAATATGCAAACAAAAAAGACCAGGCTTCTATGATGAAGCAGCAGGAAGAGATGAACCTGCTCTACGACAAATACGGAGTAAAGATGTCCAGCGGATGCCTGCCGTCACTGATGCAGATCCTGATCCTGTTCGGACTCTACCCGGTAGTTATGTATGTGCCGGAATATGTAACAAAGGTAAGGAATGTATTCCTTCCTCTTGTGGAAAAGATCCAGGCTACATCAGGGTATCAGGAAATCATTGAGTCTGTGTCAAAGACAGTCGTTCCGAATATTAATTCATTCGACCTGACAAAGCCAAGCGAATTATCGACAGTGCTGTATAAATTCCAGTCTTCAACATGGGATGCGCTGGGAGATAAGATCCCCGGGCTTCAGGGGACGATCGACAAGACAGTATCTGACCTTGCGGGAATGAATAATTTCCTGGGGATCAACATCGGTACACATCCGTGGGAGCTCTTAAAAGACGCCCTCGCGGCAGCGTCAGTCATCGGCGTGATCCTGGCGGTCATCATCCCTGTACTCGCAGGTGTGACACAGTTTATCAGCGTGAAGCTTTCCCAGATGGGCGCTTCGGGAGCTATGCTCCAGGATTCGGATAATCCGATGGCAAGCTCCATGAAGACAATGACATATACAATGCCCCTGATCTCTGTTGTATTCGGTTTCACACTCCCGGCAGGTCTCGGCCTTTACTGGGTAGCCAGTGCAGCGGTGCGCAGCATCCAGCAGCTGGCAGTAAATAAGTACCTGAAAAAGAAGAGCGTGGAAGATATTATCGAAGAGAACCGCAAAAAGGCTCAGAAAAAGCGCGAGAAAAAAGGAACCTCAGCGGAAGAGATCAACAGGATGGCTACAAAGAGCACTAGAAACGTAGGAGTTTCTACTGCAAAGAAATCCGCCGCTGATCCGGATAAAGAAGAAAAGATCAGGAAAGCACAGGAACTTGCAAAGAGTGCAAAACCCGGCAGCCTTACTTCAAAGGCCAACCTCGTAGCGCGTTATAACAGCGGACATAAGACAGAGGATACGGCTGAGGAGAAGAAAGAAGAGAAGGCTGAAAATACAAAAGGGAAAAAGAAAAAATAAGTTGTCTGTCCAAGAGCAGGTCAAATAGAAGAACTGCATATGAGAAAGGAAGGAATCGGGATGAAAGGTAGTATCAGAGTATCGGCAAAGACACTGGACGATGCGATCACAGAGGCATTGATCCAGCTCGGAGTAACAAGCGACAGACTTGAATATAATGTGATCGAAAAGGGAAGCGCGGGATTCCTTGGGATCGGAATGAAGCAGGCTGTGATCGAGGCCTGGAAAAAAGAAGAAAAGACAGAGGAGCCTGATATCTCAGATTTCAGGGAGGCTGTAAAAGAAGAGATTTCTTCCATCCTGGACGAGCCTGTGAAAAAGGAAGAGCCAAAAAAAGAGAAGAAAGAGCCTGTAAAAAAGGCAAAAGACAGACCCGCGAAAATGCCGAAGGAGAAAAAGGCTGAGGAAAAGAAGGAAGAGCCTGTGAAGCCTGCTGCAAAAGAAGATCAGGTGCTCGCAGAAGTCGAAGAGCAGACGATAAAAGCAGTAGAACAGTTCCTGAAGGATACCTTAAAGGCAATGGATATGGAGGTTGAGATCACATCCTCCATCGACGGAGACGGCGCCCTCTATGTTGATATGAAGGGGGAGCGTATGGGGATCCTGATCGGAAAGAGAGGCCAGACGCTGGATGCCCTCCAGTACCTGGCAAACCGTGTGGCAAACAAACACCAGGCAGGCTATGTAAGGGTTAAGCTCGATACAGAGAACTACCGCGCGAGAAGGGAAGAGACACTGAAACATCTGGCAAAGAACATCGCGCATAAAGTAAAGAGAAACAGAAGGCCTGTTGTACTCGAGCCGATGAATCCTTATGAAAGAAGGATCATCCATTCTGCACTGCAGTCTGATCCTTATGTGACAACACACAGCGAAGGAGAAGATCCTTACAGAAAGGTAGTAGTCACACTGAAAAGATAATCTAACTCGGAAGCGAAAGGACGTTTGACGCTTCACGGATACTTTCGTGAAGGAGCCAGCGTCCTTTTTTAAAACTGGCATCATGAGAGAGAAACTCTTGCCGGATACCCATGTACCGGAAGAGGATACGGAGTCTGGAAAGTTATGAAAAAAGAAACGATAGCTGCGATCTCCACAGGAATGACGAATTCCGGGATCGGGATCGTCCGCATCAGCGGGGAAGACGCATTTGCCGTTGCGGACAGAGTATACAGGGGAAAACAGAGACTGTCAGATGCAGAAAGCCATACGATCCACTACGGTCATATCATTGACAGCGGGGAAACTGTGGATGAAGTACTCGTCATGGCGATGAGGTCTCCCCGCACTTTTACAGGGGAAGATACCGTAGAGATCAACTGCCACGGCGGGACCTTTGTCGTCAGGAGAGTGCTGGAAACAGTGCTGAAAAACGGCGCCCGCCCGGCAGAGCCCGGGGAGTTCACAAAGAGGGCATTCTTAAACGGTAAGATGGATCTGTCCCAGGCAGAGGCGGTCATCGATGTGATAAATTCGGAAAATGAGTATGCGCTGCAAAGCTCTATAAGTCAATTAAAAGGAAGTATAAAAAACAAAATAATTGATATAAGAAATAAAATAATTTATCACACTGCGTTTATAGAATCAGCCCTTGACGATCCGGAGCATATAGAAATCGATGGATACGCGGATACTTTACTGGAAGCAGCAGAAGAGATCATACACGATCTGGAAGAAATGATCAGCTCCGCTGATAATGGGAGAGTGATCCGAGAAGGGATCAACACGGTGATCCTCGGGAAGCCAAATGCAGGAAAATCGTCCCTTCTGAATGTGCTGGCAGGGCATGAGAGAGCGATCGTAACAGACATAGAGGGGACAACAAGAGACATCCTTGAGGAACAGATACGTCTCGGGGATCTGAGCCTGAATGTGATCGATACGGCGGGGATCCGGCAGACAGAGGATGTGATCGAAAAGATCGGGGTCGACAGGGCGATGGAATACGCGGGAAAGGCGGACCTTATCATCTATGTCGTGGACGCATCGAGGGAGCTTGATGAAAATGACGAGAAGATCCTGCCTCTGATCAAAGATAAAAACACGGTGATCCTTCTGAATAAGTCGGACCTGGATACAGTAGTCACTGAAGAGATGATAAAAAAGAAGGCAGGTTCTATATGCTCCGGCTTCCCGGAAGAGGGAGAAACCAAAAAGGAAATCCCGGTCATATCCATTTCCGCAAAAGAAGAAAAAGGAATTGAAAAGTTAGAAAAGAAATTAAAAGAAATGTTTTTAAACGGAATAGTTTCTTTTAACAACCAGATATGTATCTCAAATGTGCGGCAGAAAAATGCTCTGGCAGACGCAGAGGAAAGTATGAAAAAGGTAGTTGAGAGTATCAATGCAGGTATGCCGGAGGACTTTTATTCCATTGACCTGATGGATGCTTATGAGGCGCTTGGAAGTATTACGGGAGAATCAGTAGGAGAAGATTTGGTAAATGAAATATTCAGCAAATTCTGTATGGGAAAATAGTGACAGGTATGATATCGCAGTGATCGGGGCAGGACATGCCGGATGCGAGGCGGCGCTGGCTGCAGCAAGGCTTGGGTTTCGCACTGTCATGTTTACTGTGAGCGTGGACAGCATCGCGCTCATGCCGTGCAATCCGAATATCGGGGGCAGTTCGAAAGGACATCTCGTCAGAGAAGTAGACGCCCTGGGAGGCGAGATGGGAAAGGTCATTGACCGGACGTTTATCCAGTCGAAAATGCTCAATAAGTCAAAGGGGCCGGCGGTCCATTCTCTGAGGGCGCAGGCGGATAAGGCGGATTACAGCAGGGCCATGAGGCAGGTACTTGAAGAACAGGAAAATCTGGACATCCGTCAGATGGAGGTCACGGATATCCTTACAGAGGACGGAAAAGTGACAGGAGTGCAGACCTATTCGGGATGTATCTATCCATGCAAAGCGGTCGTGCTCTGTACGGGGACCTATTTAAGGGCAAGGTGCATTTACGGCGATGTGAGCATGCACACAGGACCGAACGGTCTCCAGAGCGCGGATCATCTGACGGAGTGCCTGAAAAATCTCGGGGTAAAGATGTACCGGTTTAAGACGGGGACTCCGGCGAGGATCGCGAGAAACTCTATCGATTTCAGTAAGATGGAAGAGCAGAAGGGGGATGAAAGAGTTGTTCCCTTCTCCTTTACAACTGACCCGGAAAGCGTCCAGATCGACCAGGCGTCCTGCTGGCTTACTTATACAAATGAGAAAACGCATGAGATCATAAGGGAGAATCTGGACCGGTCTCCGCTTTTTTCCGGTGCGATCGAGGGGACAGGGCCAAGATACTGCCCATCGATCGAAGACAAGGTCGTAAAATTCCCTGATAAAAACAGGCATCAGGTATTTATCGAGCCGGAAGGACGGCATACAAATGAAATGTATGTGGGAGGGATGTCCAGTTCCCTTCCGGAAGACGTGCAGTATAAGATGTACCGGAGCGTGCCCGGCCTGGAGAATGCGAAGATCGTCAGGAATGCCTATGCGATCGAGTATGACTGCATTGACGCAAGGCAGCTTAAGAGCACTCTTGAGTTTAAAAATATCGAAGGGCTTTTCAGCGGAGGACAGTTTAACGGAAGCTCCGGTTACGAGGAGGCAGCGGCCCAGGGACTGATCGCGGGGATCAATGCCGCGCGGAAACTGCAGGGAAAAGACGGGATCGTCATTGACCGTTCCCAGGGGTATATCGGCGTCCTGATCGACGACCTTGTGACAAAGGAAAGCCATGAGCCGTACCGGATGATGACTTCAAGGGCGGAATACCGGCTTCTCCTGAGACAGGACAACGCGGATACCCGCCTGACCCGCATCGGATATGAGGTGGGGCTGATCAGTGAGGAGCGGTATCAGAGACTGCTCGAAAAAGAGCGGATGATCGAGGAAGAGCGGAAACGTGTCGAGCATACAAATATCGGTACTTCCCCGAAAGTCAGGGAAGTGCTGGAAAAATACGGAAGCACGCCCCTGAGCTCCGGGGCAACGCTTGCCGAGCTGATCCGCCGGCCGGAACTTTCTTATGAGAAGCTCCGGGAGATCGATGAGGAGAGGCCGGAACTCCCTCATGACGTACAGGAACAGGTGGACATCAATATTAAATATGACGGCTACATCAAACGGCAGATGCGCCAGGTAGAGCAGTTTAAAAAGCTGGAGAATAAAAAAATACCGGAAGATATCAATTACGATGAAATACAGAGCCTTCGGATCGAAGCAAAGCAGAAACTGGATCAGATCCGGCCCGCTTCCATCGGACAGGCGTCCAGGATATCAGGTGTATCCCCGGCGGATATATCAGTGCTGCTTGTGTATCTGAAAATGTCATAAAAGTACAAGCCGTAAACAGGGAGATATATCCCCAAAACGCAGACTTGTGCAAAGAGTCAGAATCTTAGTAATGATAAAAAGTCAGGATTGGAAATATGGATAAATTTGCAGAAGAATTAAAAAAGACAGGGATTACTCTTACAGAGAGACAGAGAGAACAGTTTGACCGATATTATGAACTTCTCGTCGAGCGCAATAAGGTCATGAACCTTACAGGGATCACGGATTATGACGAAGTGAATCTAAAGCATTTCACGGATAGTCTTACAATTGTAAGATTAAAAGATATGTCAAAGATATCTACTCTCATCGATGTCGGGACAGGCGCTGGATTTCCGGGAATACCGATAAAGATCGCGTTCCCGCATATAGAAATAGTCCTGCTTGATTCGCTGAATAAAAGACTGAAATTTCTTGATGATGTGATCCGGGAGCTTGATCTGGAAGAAATAAGGACACTGCACGGCAGGGCAGAAGATTACGCAAAAAAAGCAGAATACAGGGAAAAATTCGATCTGTGCGTGTCCAGGGCAGTGGCAAATCTTTCCACACTTAGCGAGTATTGTCTCCCGTTTGTAAAAAAAGGCGGTTCATTCGTTTCTTATAAAAGCAGTGGATCAGATGAGGAGATAAAAACGTCAGAAAACGCGGTCAACATACTCGGAGGGAAAATAGAAAAGATAGAAAAATTCATGCTGCCGGATACAGATATCGGGCGGGCACTCGTACAGATCGATAAGGTAAAGAATACGCCGGGAAAATATCCAAGAAAAGCAGGAGTGCCGGCGAAAGAACCGCTTTAAGCTGTATTTGTGGGGAGCCATCAGTGATGTAAATGGTCCGAAAACAGTGAAGCACAGGTATCGAGGGCGTATTCAGCGCGGGGATATGGGCGGCTTCGGCTCCGGGGCTCCAGGGCCGCAAAAACTAAGAAATCCGGGATTATGCTAAAAACAGAGATTAGCAGGGAGCAACTGACGTTGCCTCAGACAAGCCCCCTGCTGATCTCAACGCATAGTCCCGGATTTCAAGTTTTTGCAAGAATACAACAAGAGAGGCACAGCTCGCTGTGCCAAATCGAACGGCTAACTCCCTTCCGGAAGTCCAACCTGAGCTGCCGCTTATTTTAAATTTCTGTTTCTCCGATGAAGCTCCCCTTTCGCTTAACTTTCGAAATCCTGCATTTGTCCGCGGGGACCTTCCGATCGGATGCGCGCAGAAA
Organism: Candidatus Mediterraneibacter surreyensis; assembly: GCA_019118885.1. GTDB lineage: Bacteria > Bacillota > Clostridia > Lachnospirales > Lachnospiraceae > Mediterraneibacter > Mediterraneibacter surreyensis. The sequence continues at coordinate 30,511 of DWYB01000019.1, forward strand.
ACCGTTCCCATTTGATGTGCCTTTTGCGGCGGACGGGGATATGGTGACGGTGACTTGGAGTAATCTGTTGGAAAGACTTAAAGGGAGAAAGCGTGGCGTTAATTGTCCGGCGGATGCCTGAGGCGGAGCTGAATCTTCCGCCGGACAATTGCTTTTAGCCATGTTTTCTCCCTTTTACGTCTTTACCAGATTACGGAACCGGAACCTGAGCCATATCCCCGTCCGACGCAAAAACCTTCTGCAACAAACCAACGGTTTTCGGACGCTTCGCCAATCAGTCAGCTCCCTACAATTACAGATTTCTACTCTTCTTCGGAAAAGAGTATCTGTATCTGTTCTATGAATTCCTTCGACTTTTCCACATGTGGAAGCTGTTTTGTCTCATCTATCCCCACTATTTCAATAGAAGGAAGCTGATTTTGGTATTGATTTGCTGATAATGTATTTTCCGGGTTGGAATTTCCGACTATAATAAAAATACTGTTATTTAACTTATTTAGGCAGCACAAGATGTTTGCGTTTGTAAATCTTGATTTTTTGCAGGCATAAAGATATTTTGAATGAGCTTTATGCTTGTGGGAAGATTCAAAGCAGGTTAAAATATCTTTCTCATCTACCTTATTATGATCATAAAAATATGAAGAAACAAATTTTTGAGATATTGTTTTCTTATTTACACTCATATTATAGATAAAAGTGCCGATTATAGGTGCTGATAAAAGATATTTAATTGTCTTTGTACGCTTTGTAGGTATTTTGGCAAGTGATACGAGATTCTGCGGGTTGATCATAGCCACTTTATTAATGATCGTATCGTCATTAGAGCATGCCATCAGTACAAAAGGCGATGAATCTCCGGAAACGATGACATCAGTCTTTTTACCTATAACGTGTTTGATAAAATCAGTTATCAGCTGTACATATAAAAAGTTCGTATAAGTCAGGATAGGATGATCTGAGCACCCGCATCCTAAAAGATCAAGAGAGTAAACCGTATATGTTTTTGCCAGCGATGACTCTATTTTATTCCATTCATGAGAAGAAGAACATACATCAAGGTTGTGTACAAGGAGAAGAGGAGAGCCGGACCCTTTTTTCTTATAAGCAATTTTTCCAAATCTCCATTCATAATATTCGTAAGTCTCTTCATTAAGTCTGTTGTCAGCTGTTGCAATATAATTAAAAAGTCGGTTTACAACATGCATTGTACCGAGTGCTGTCCCGATAAATACAGCTGCTAAACTGATATTTTTCTTCCAACTCACAAGTATTCACCACCCTTTTTTGTTTTCTATTATTATACTACATGGGTAAATTCAATTCAAGAATAGCTAAATGTTTCACGTGAAACATTAATGAAAAATAAATAAAATAATGTTTCACGTGAAACATTTTATAGATTAATAAATTGAAAAGTGTTATAATGAATAAGTATCTGAAAAAGAGGTTTTGTGAGGAGGCAAAAATGGGGAGAATCATTGCAATTGCCAATCAAAAAGGAGGAGTAGGAAAGACGACTACTGCCATTAATCTTTCTGCTTCTCTTGCGAGTATGAATAAAAAAGTCCTTGCGCTTGACATGGATCCTCAGGGAAATATGACGAGCGGACTGGGCGTTGATAAGGACGAGGCAGAAAAAACAGTTTATGACCTTATTATAGGTAATGCTGGGATTGAAGAATGCATTTGCAGAGATGCTTTGGAAAATCTCGATGTACTTCCTTCGAATATTAATCTCTCCGCCGCAGAAATTGAATTGATAGGCGTTGAAAATAAGGAATATATTTTAAGAAGTGAAGTTGAAAAAGTAAAAAATGATTATGATTTTATTGTAATAGACTGTCCGCCGGCGTTAAGTATGCTGACTATAAATGCAATGACTACCGCTGACTCGGTGATCGTACCGATACAGTGCGAATACTATGCACTGGAGGGATTGAGCCAGCTGATACATACAATAGAACTTGTACAGGAAAGATTGAATCCTGAGCTCGAAATAGAAGGCGTTGTGTTTACTATGTATGATGCCAGAACGAATCTTTCATTACAGGTAGTGGAAAATGTCAAAGATAATCTTAATCAGAATATCTATAAGACAATTATCCCGAGAAATATCAGACTGGCTGAAGCGCCAAGCTATGGCATGCCGATCAATCTCTATGACCCAAGATCAACAGGGGCGGAAAGCTATATGCTGTTAGCGGAAGAAGTTATTCATAAAGGAGAAGAATAGTTATGGCGGCAAAAAGAAATGGATTGGGAAAGGGATTGGACAGTCTTATCCCGGATAAAAAGGTGAAACCTGCAGTTTCAGATAAAACAGAAGGAAAAGAAAAAAAAGAAGAGTCCAGTAAAAGCGGTGAAATCCTGGTGAAGATCAATGAAGTTGAACCGAACCGTGAACAGCCGAGAAAAGATTTCGATGAAGATTCTCTTATGGAATTAGCTGACTCTATCAAGCAGTTTGGGATTCTCCAGCCTCTGCTTGTACAGAAGAAAAAAGATTATTATGAAATCATTGCCGGAGAGCGAAGGTGGAGAGCAGCAAAAATCGCAGGGATAAAAGAGGTTCCTATTATCGTTAAGAATTATACGGATCAGGAAATTGTGGAAATCTCTCTTATCGAAAATATCCAGCGGGAGAACCTTAATCCGATCGAAGAGGCGATGGCATACAAGAGACTTCTTGAAGAATTCAACCTGAAACAGGATGAAGTTGCCGAGAGAGTTTCTAAGAGCAGGACTGCTGTTACAAACTCAATGAGGCTTTTAAAATTAAGCTCCAGAGTACAACAGATGATTGTAGATGATATGATCAGTACCGGACATGCACGGGCTTTGCTCGCAATCGATGATGAAGAACAGCAGTATATGCTTGCAAATAAGATCTTCGATGAAAAACTGAGTGTCAGGGAAACGGAAAAGCTTGTTAAAGCATTGAAAAATCCTAAAAAAGAAATAAAGAAAACGGTGGTCGAACACACGTTTGTGTACGAGAATCTGGAAGAGCAGATGAAAAATATCATCGGAACAAAAGTAAGTGTGAATCCAAAAGCGAATGGAAAGGGTAAAATAGAGATAGAATATTATTCGGAAGAAGAATTGGAACGTATCTATGACCTGATCATGTCGATCCATGCGAAATAGTCAGGTCAGTAAAACCGGGGAGTTGTATGATTAAAAGGAGATGTAGGAAAGAATGGATGGGATATTGGGCAGTTTAGGGATCGACCCGTTTTATATTTTTGTGGTCCTTTTTATAATGCAGATCATACTTATCATTCTGCTCGTACTGCTGGGTGATAAATATAAAAGACTGAAGAAAAGTTATTCCGTTTTTATGCGCGGCAAGAATGGAAAAAGTATCGAACAAACAATATTTAATAAATTTGAAGAACTGGAAGAAATCTCGGACCTGGTCAAGATCAATGAAAAGGAAATTGAAGATCTGAGAAAAAAGGTGGAATCCCATTATCAGAAAGCTGGGATCGTAAGATATGATGCATTCCATGAAATGGGAGGAAATCTGAGTTTCGCCCTGACTATGCTGGATGAAAATGATAATGGATGGATCTTAAACGCCATGCACAGCCGGGAAGGCTGCTATACTTATATCAAAGAGATCGTAAGAGGAGAAAGCTATATCGAACTTTCAGAAGAGGAAAAGCAGTGCCTTGAAAAAACGATCTATCAGGAAGAATACGATATAAAAGACATGGAAAAATAAAAGAAATGAGAGGATAAAAAAGTGTTAGACATTAAATTTTTAAGAACAAATCCGGATGTAGTAAAACAGAATATCAAAAATAAATTCCAGGATGAAAAGCTTCCTCTGGTGGACGAAGTGATCGGACTGGATAAGAGAAACCGTGAGATCAAGCAGGAAGTGGAGGCTCTCCGCGCTGAAAAGAATAAAGCGTCCAAACAGATCGGGGCCATGATGGCTCAGAAAAAGTTTGAAGAGGCGGAAGCACTCAAGAAAAAAGTGGCAGAGAGCGCAGGACGTATCGATGAATTGTCCACAGAGGAAAAAGATGTAGAGGAAAAGATCAAAAAGATCATGATGACGATTCCGAACATCATCGATCCGTCTGTGCCGATCGGAAAAGATGACAGTGAAAATGTCGAGCTGGAAAGATTCGGAGAGCCGGTGGTACCGGACTTTGAGATCCCGTATCACACAGAGATTATGGAGTCCTTTAACGGGATCGACCTTGACAGTGCGAGAAAGGTCGCGGGAAACGGATTTTATTATCTCATGGGAGATATCGCAAGACTGCATTCGGCTGTGATCGCATATGCAAGAGATTTTATGATCAACAGAGGATTTACCTACTGTGTACCCCCGTTCATGATCCGCAGCAATGTAGTGACAGGGGTTATGAGCTTTGCAGAGATGGATGCCATGATGTACAAGATCGAGGGAGAAGACCTCTATCTGATCGGTACGAGCGAGCATTCTATGATCGGCAAATTTATCAATACACAGCTTACGGAAGATGAGCTCCCGCAGACGCTGACCAGCTATTCACCGTGTTTCCGCAAGGAGAAAGGCGCGCATGGGATCGAAGAGAGAGGCGTATACAGGATCCATCAGTTTGAGAAGCAGGAAATGATCGTTGTATGTAAGCCGGAAGAAAGCATGGACTGGTATGACAAGCTCTGGAAGAATACGGTAGACCTCTTCCGCTCTATGGATATCCCGGTAAGGACACTGGAGTGCTGCTCGGGAGACCTTGCGGATCTGAAAGTGAAATCCGTGGATGTGGAGGCATGGTCTCCGCGCCAGAAAAAATATTTCGAAGTGGGTAGCTGTTCGAACCTGGGAGACGCACAGGCAAGGAGACTTGGCATCCGCGTAAAAGGAGAAAACGGAAGCTATTTCGCGCATACACTGAATAATACGGTAGTCGCTCCGCCGAGGATGCTGATCGCATTCCTTGAGAATAATCTCCAGGCGGACGGCTCTGTCAGGATACCGGAAGTGTTGAGACCGTATATGGGCGGCAATGATAAGATCGTCCCGAAAAAATAGAGGCGGATACTCTCCGGAAAATAATTGTAGAAAGATGAAGGGCAGATGCATCAGTATTTAAAAGCAATCGGATTTGATAATATCAATACGAGATATGATCTGAAAGATCTTATGGATGATGTGGAGACTGGATTTACACATCAGACGATCGTTTCATACAGGCCGGGGGAAGATTTCTGCGAGCTGCGCAGGGAGTATGGGCAGTGCATCGGAGTTGCGATCTGCGGCGAACTTGACGGCGATGACAATTTTTATCCGGATTATTATTTTCCCTATTTCGAGGGGAGCGGGATCAGTACCTACGCAGACATTGCCATAGAGCGGAAGATTGAAAAAGAGCAGTATGTGGGAATGTGCGAGGATTCTAAGATCGGGATCAGCCTGATCTTCACCCTGCAGAACGGGATCGAGTATATGAGAGAACGGCAGGCCGGATTTACTACAGGAGTCACAACATCAGTCACATTGTCCGGACTGGCTCTGTCCGGGATGATACTCCTGCCTGTCGTGAAAGACGAGCGGCAGCTAAAGAGTGAGCAGGCGGCGTCAGACAACAGAAAAATGCTGCTCAATGCAGCGAGGAACGGAGACCAGAGCGCGATAGAGACATTGACTCTGGATGATATTGATATTTATTCGCAGGTATCCAGACGCCTTGCGAATGAAGATGTTTTCTCCATCGTTGACACATATTTTATGCCCTATGGAGTCGAGTGCGATCTGTATTCGATCATGGGTGAGATCCTGGCAGTCAGGCACAGGACAAACTCGGCGACAGGGGTGGAGTTGTACCAGATGAAGCTCAATGTCAATGAAATGCAGTTTGACGTATGCGTGCCGGCGGAGGAAGTCATGGGAGAGCCGGAGATCGGGCGGAGGTTTAAGGGAACGATCTGGCTGCAGGGGTATATCAATTTTTAAAGACCTTGTACTGATCGAGGTGAAGTATGAAAGTAACGATACAAAAAATAGCGGAAGCTGCGGGAGTATCCAGGGGAACAGTGGACAGGGCTCTCAACAACAGAGGGCGGATCGATCCTCAGGTTTCGGAAAGGATCCTGCGGATCGCAGATGAAATGGGATATGTTCCCAGAAGCCGCAGACAGACAGCTTCCAGGGGAAAACCCATTAAAATAGGCGTTGTAACACAACTTGCAGGATCGTCTTTTATGCTGGAAGTAAATAGAGGGATCCAAAAGGCGGCATCAGAGCTCAGAGAGAAAAATATCGAGCTGATCTTAAAAGAAGGAATGACAGTAGATGAAAAAGAGCAGCTCCGTTTTATTGAAGAACTGGAGTCTGAGGGGATCAGTGGTCTTGCTGTTATGCCGGTTGACTGTGAGTCTGTGAGGGAAAAGCTTGAATCTCTGTCAGTAGAGAAAAAAATCCCGGTGGTGACATTTAATTCAGATATTGTCGGGAGCAAGCGGCTCTGTTTTGTTGGTATGGACAACCGCAAGAGTGGAAGGACAGCGGCCGGACTGCTTGGCATGCTCACACGCGGAAAGGGAAAAATACTGATCATCACCGGTTACTTTAGTAATCATGTAGATAACCAGCGCGTGGACGGTTTTTTGGAAGAGGTAAAAAAAGAATATCCCGAGCTGGAAATCGCAGGAGTACATGGAAGCTTTGATGAAACAGCAGAGGTCGAAAAGATCATAGAGAATGTGATGACAAATATCGAGGGCATCACCGGGATCCTGGTAGTTTCCGGAGGGCAGGCCGGGGTAGGAAAGGCGTTTGAAAAACTGAAGCTGGATAAACGCCCTTATGTCGTGATCTATGACCAGACGCCAAAGAATGAAAAGGCGCTGAAAGATAATACGGTAGATTTTCTTATCGATCAGAACGGTTATGTCCAGGGGCATAAGCCGCCGCTTATCCTGGCGGAACTGCTGCTGAATGGGAAGACACAGAAAAAAGAGTTCCTGTTTACAGATATTATCATTAAAACAAAATATAATTTATAGGATCTGTTACTTTACAGGATCTGTTACGAAAAAAGGCGTATGCGCGTTGCTGAACGTGCCTGCGCCTTTTTTGATGCTGAAATTTTGATACTGAAACCTATGCGTGCTTTATGCGTGCGAAAAAAGCCGCAAAAGAATATAAATAGTGCTGAAAAACAGACTGTAAATGGATTTATTATTAGAAGTTATGAACTAAGTATTTTAAGAAATCAAAATAATAAGTACAAAATCCGTAAAGTACTTGTTAAAATTGTGGATTCGGATGTATCAATAATCTGGAAATGAACCACGGGATCGGAAGTATTGCTACCGAGTTCCGCTATACGGACGGCAGGAAACCCACGGGAGACTTGATCCCGGTAGATTATGCAAAGATCGGAGAAGGGTATGGATTAAAGACATATACATGCCGCACGGTCCAGGAACTGACAGACGCCCTTGAAGATGCCAAAACACAGAAGACTGCCTGCCTGTTTGACCTGAAAGTCATACCAAAGACAATGACAGACGGATATGGATCCTGGTGGGATGTGGGCATCGCGGCTGTTTCTGAGAAAGAAAGCGTCCGCAAAGCCAGTGAAGAGGTGATGAAAGAGCGCAGTGAAGCAAGGGATTATTGATCTGGATGTGCATGACAGGAGGATGGAAAGATGGGAAAGGTATTTGGCTGGCCGGAGTTCGATGAACATGGGGAAAAAATCCTTACGACCTATGAGAATGATTACAGCGAGATGATGATGGATATACGTGTATATCGCATGAAGCCGGAAGAAAAGCGGGAGTTTCTGCGCACAGGGGAAGAGACGGCTGTGCTCCTCCTGGAAGGAACGGTCACTTTCCATTGGGAAGGGCAGGAAAAGACAGTCAGCAGGAAAAACGTATTTACAGAAGGACCGTGGTGCGTGCACACATGTACAGGACAGAAGATCGCTGTGACCGCCCGCACAGATGTGGAAATACTGGTACAGTGTACAAAGAATGACAGGGCCTTTCCGGGAAAACTGTACGCGCCGGAGGATGCCCCGTGGGTCTATTCCTGTGCGGGAAAGTTTGGGAATACGGCAAACAGGCGGGTGAATACAATATTCGATCATGATATAGCGCCTGATTCAAATATGGTACTTGGAGAAGTGCTGAATGACCGGGGCAACTGGTCGGGATATCTGCCGCACCGCCATCCCCAGCCGGAAACCTATTATTTCAAGTTCGACCGTCCGGAAGGATTTGGGGCAAGCTTTGTGGGAGACAAGGTATTTAAAAGTGCGGACGGGAGTTTTTCCGCGATCCCGGGAGGATGTCTCCACCCGCAGGCGGCGGCTCCGGGATTCCAGATGTATACATGCTGGATGATACGGCATCTTGATGGGAATCCATGGCTGCAGACAGACCGGTGTGAAGATGAGAGATATACATGGCTTCATGATGCAAAATGGTAAAAGCTTAAAAAAGAAAGTGTGAAGAAATGGCAAGAGAATTTATTGTACCGGGACGGATCATTTCCGGGACCGGGGCGCTTGAAACTGCAAAAACGATCCTGAAAAAGATGGGAAAGAAAGCTTTGATCGTCACAGATAAAGTGATGGTCGAACTGGGGAACTGTGCAAAGGCAGAACAGATTTTAGCGGAAGAGGGCATCGCATACAGTATCTGTTCTGAAATCACCGGAGAGCCGACAGATATTATGATCGAGAAAGGATTAAAGCAATACAGGGAAGAAAAGTGTGATTTCCTTATTGCCCTGGGCGGCGGAAGCCCGATCGACTCGATGAAGGCGATTGGATCCCTGGTTAAAAACGGCGGGAATATCTCAGATTATATGGGAAAAGAGATCGATGTGGAGATGCCGCCTATGGCAGCGATCCCAACCACTGCGGGAACCGGGTCCGAGGCAACGCAGTTTACGATCATCACAGATACAAAAAAGGATATAAAAATGCTGCTGAAAGGCAGAGCGCTCATGCCGGATCTCGCGATCATCGATCCTCAGTTTACGATGACCGCTCCGCCGGCTGTCACAGCGGCGACAGGGCTGGACGCCCTGTGCCATGCAGTGGAGGCATATACTTCAAGAAAAGCCCAGACTCTGTCGGACACGTTTGCACTGTCTGCGGTAAAGAGGATCTTTCAGTTCCTTCCGGAAGCATTCCGCGACGGGAAAAACGAAGAGGCAAGAGTGCAGATGTCGATCGCGGCGCTGGAAGCAGGGATCGCCTTTAACAATTCGTCTGTGACGATCATACATGGGATGAGCCGGCCGATCGGCGCACTGTTCCATGTCGCGCATGGACTGTCAAACGCGATGCTGATGAAGGAATGCCTGGCTTTCGCGCTGCCGGGAGCATACAGCCGGTTTGCGGACCTGGGAAGAGCCATTGGGGCAGCGGATGAAAAAGACGGAGAGAAAGAGGCGGCGGAAAAATTCCTCATCGCGGTGGAAAGACTGACAAAAGAACTGAAAACACCGGCTCCCGCGGAAATAGGGATCGGCAGGGAGGCGTTTTTCAAAGAGATCGATAAGATGGCGCATGATGCGATGGAAAGCGGAAGCCCGCAGAATACGGCGCGTGAAGTGAGCGAAGAAGATTTGAAAATTATTTATAAAAAATTGTGGGAAGCATAAGAGGAGAACACATTATGATTAAAATAGGGATTATAGGAGCAGGCAGGATCGGAAGGGTACATATTACCAGTATTACAACAAGGGTACATGGAGCGGTCATCAAAACGGCAGCGGATCCGTTTTTAGACGAGGATACGGCAGCATGGGCGAAGAGTATGGGGGTAGGACATACGACAAAGGATTACAGAGAGATCATTGAAGACCCTGAGATCGACGCGGTGCTGATCTGTTCGCCGACAGATACACATTCGAAGATCTCACTGGAAGCCATCAGGAGCGGGAAACATGTATTCTGTGAAAAACCGATCGATCATGATGTGGATAAAATACAGGAAGTTATCAAGGCGCTGGAAAATACAGGTCTGAAATACCAGGTCGGGTTCAACAGAAGGTTCGACCATAATTTTGCATCCCTGCAGAAGACAGTAAAAGAAGGAAAAATAGGGACGCCGGAAATCATTAAGATCACATCCCGGGATCCGGAGCCGCCGAGTATTGATTACGTCAAAGTCTCAGGGGGGATGTTCCTGGATATGACGATCCACGATTTTGATATGGTACGGTTCCTTGCGGGATGCGACGCAGAAGAGGTATATGTACAGAGCGCAAATCTGGTCGACCCGGCGATCGGGGAAGCGGGCGATGTAGATACGGCGGTCATTACGCTGAAAATGGAGAACGGAGCGATCGCTGTGATCGACAACTGCAGGAGGGCAGCCTACGGATACGACCAGAGGGCAGAAGTATTCGGCTCAAAGGGGATGGCGTCTATTTCCAATGACAGCCAGTCCTCGGTAACCGTGAGCAATGGAGACGGCGTGACAGGTGAAAAACCGCTGTACTTCTTCCTGGAAAGATATATTGAAGCATATGGAAAAGAGATCGAAGCGTTTATCGATGCGGTCGTCAATGATAAGGAGACACCCCTGGGGGTATATGACGGGTTAAAGCCGGTGTTAATGGGGCTGGCAGCGAAAAAGTCGAGCGAAGAGCACAGGCCGGTGAAGATTTCAGAGATCATGCAGTAAGGGGGTGAAAAAGATGTTTCATAAAGAAAAAGTAAAATTGGGGATCGCACCGATCGCATGGACAAATGATGATCTTCCGGATCTGGGGGGAGAGAATACATTTGAACAGTGTGTCAGCGAGATGGCCCTTGCGGGATTTACGGGCTCTGAGGTAGGAAATAAATATCCAAAAGATCCGGATATACTGAAAAAGGCGCTGGAACTCAGGGGGATAGAGATCTGCAACCAGTGGTTTTCCGGTTTTCTGCTCACAAAGCCGTTCGAGGAAGTGGAAAAAGAATTCCGTGCGCAGCTCGCTTTCCTGAAAGCAATGGGCGCCGGGATCATAGGAGTCTCCGAGCAGAGCCACAGTGTACAGGGGCAGCAGGATACGCCGATATTCGGACATAAATATTGTATGGATGACGCCGAATGGGATGTTTTCTGCAAAGGGCTGAACAGGCTTGGGAAGATCGCAGCGGATGAGTATGGGATCTGCCTTACATATCACCACCATATGGGGACTGTTGTCCAGGACGAAGATGAAGTAGAGCGGATGATGGAAGAGACGGATGCGAAATATGTCAGCCTGCTTTTTGATACAGGGCATTTTAAATACTGCGGGGCAGATCCGCTGAAAATGGTACAAAAATATGCCGGCAGGATCAAACATGTACACCTGAAAGATATCCGCCCGGAAGTTGTTGAAAAGGTAAAGAAAGAGGACCTGAGTTTCCTGGAAGGAGTGAGGCAGGGCACCTTTACGATACCTGGAGACGGGTGCATTGATTTTGAACCCATTTTCCGGGTGCTGGAAGAAAACGGATATGAAGGGTATATGGTGGTAGAGGCGGAACAGGATCCGGCCAGGGCAAATCCTCTCGAATACGCCATCAGAGCGAGAAAATATATTTCAGAAAAAACAGGATTATAACAGAAAAAGAACAGGAGGGTTACTATGAAAAAGAGGATGAAACAAATAACAGCGGTACTTCTTGCAGGGATAATGACAGCTGGCCTGGCGGCATGCGGCAGCAGCCAGGACGGAGATAACGCAGATAAATCTTCAGATGGCAAAACAACAATTAAAATCGCATGGTGGGGCGGGGAATCCAGACATGAGTACACACAGAAACTGATGGACGCCTATATGGAAGAAAATCCGGATATTGAATTTGAGGCAACTCCGTCAGGCTGGGAAGGATATTTTGAGAAGCTCTCAACCCAGGCGTCATCCGGAAGTATGCCGGATCTTGTCCAGATGGATTATCAGTATATCGCAACTTATGCAAAAAATAATTCTCTGGCTGACCTTCAGGGATTTATTGACGACGGTACCCTGGATATGTCCCATGTTGATGACGCGACAATTGAAAGCGGCAGGATCGACGGAAAGACAGTCGGTATAGTTACCGGGACAAATACTCTGGCAGTAACCTATAATCCGGATGTACTGCAGCAGGCAGGACTGGAAGCCCCGGCTGATGACTGGACATGGGACGACTATATTGAACTGAATACAAAGGTTACGGAGATGACGGGCGAGCCGAGCGCGCTGACTGCTACGATCGGTGCATTTGGTGATATGAACTACTTTAACTACTGGGTAAGGCAGCATGGAGAAACGCTGTTTAATGAAGACGGAACAGGGCTTGGATTTGATGATGATTCCATAACGGCAGATTATTTCCAGATGTGGAAAGATCTCTCTGATAATAATGTGGCTCCGGATCCGGACGAGCAGTCCCAGATAGAGACGCTTGGCATCGAATCTCTTCCGGTCGTAACAGGAGAGGCGGCTACGACGATCGAATGGAATACTTATCCGACAAAAGTCATGAGCAGCAATGATAATCTGAAACTGGCTTTAATGCCGGGAGCGACAGAGAATGACGCGATGTGGATGAAGCCGGCTATGTTCTGGAGTGTCTCCGAAACATCAAAAGTGAAAGAGGAATGTGCAAAGTTTATCGACTGGATGCAGAATTCAGAAGAAGCAAATGATATTATCATGGCGGATAAAGGAGTTCCGATCTCTTCTGAGATCCGTGATTATATGGTGAATTCAGGCAAGCTGACACAGACTCAGATCGAAATGTTTGAGTATGCGGACAAGGCGACAGAAATAGCAGGGGAATGCCCGGCGCCGGAACCGAGCGGGATTTCTGAAGTGAACGAAGCATTTAAGAATGCGGGGACCAGTGTCCAGTACGGACAGACAACTCCGGAAGAAGCGGCAGTATCTTTCAGGGAGCAGGTTACGGATATCCTCGAAAGAAATAACGGGTAGACCGGAGTGCAATGCATAATGCCTGCTGAATAAAAAGAAACAGTTCCGCAGAAAAGGGAATTTTAAAGACCCCAGTTTCTGCGGGACTGTTAAATTTAAGGAAAACTTATTTCAGGAGAAAGTGTAAAAAAGGTTGAGAAAAGTTTAAAAACATGGTATATTATTAATTGTGTCCGGGCCGGACACAATTAATAATATAAGTTTCTGTAGCTCAGCAGGATAGAGCGTCCGCCTCCTAAGCGGAAGGCCGGCGGTTCGAATCCGCCCAGGAACGTAACCGAGAAGCCGAAAATCCTTTGAAAGATCAAAGGGTTCGGCTTCTTTTATTTTGGTATGTAAAATTCATCTGCAAGTGATATAATAGGTTTACTATCGAAATCGCAGGATGATAATAGTGGAGGTATCATATGCTTACGATTATATATGGGGATGTAGAAAACAGCATTTATAATACAAGCATCTATTTTAAAAATACTTATGAACCGGAATGGATCGAATCAGAACTTGCAAAAAAGATAATTAAAGATGTTGATGATTCTGATGTTTTAAGTGGAGAGTGTATTAACAGTCCGGTCTTAGGTCAGATCCCACCGGAGAGGCTGTCCGGTGGAGTTAAGACGCTGCTGCTGATGCTGAACGAGCCGGACAAGATCTTCAATGCATCTACGTGCGGGGATAACTGTGCAAAGTGGATACTGGAAATAGGAAAACAGAAAGATCTGACGATCAATCTCAGGCATATGATGAGTTTTGGCCATGGGACAGAATTCGAGATCAGGATAGCAAACGGCGGAGAAATCGTACATTCTATGAGAGAACTTATCCCGATCGCCAGTAAATATCTGAATGAAATGAAGCAGGAGTAGTGCATATGAAAGGTTCACATAGGATCATTGTAGAGTCCAGAAAAGTAAAATATGATTTCACCATAAAAAGAAATATTACCATACTCACAGGAGACAGCGGGTCGGGGAAGACGGTTCTGATCGAGCTGATCCGGGACTACAGAAGATATGGCTCTGACAGCGGTGTATTTGTTTCATGTGACCGGGACTGCAGGACAATAGATAACGAAGACTGGGAAAGACAGATTTCAGAAATATCGGACAGTATTATATTTATTGATGAAGGGAACCGTTTTCTGACTTCTAAGAGATTTGCAGAGCTTGTACAGAAATCCGATAATTATTTTGTGATCGCTACACGGGAAAAACTTCCGATGCTTCCCTACAGTGTGAATGAAATCTATGGCTTTCGGAAATCGGGAAAATTTCACGAGGCAAGGCAGACATACAATGAAATTTATCATCTCTATGGAGAAATATCAGAACAGAGTAAAGTCTGTCCGCAATATGTTCTTACGGAAGATTCAAATTCCGGGTATGAGTTTTTCTCATCACTGTTTAAACAAAGTAATATCAGCTGCGCTGCTGCGAATGGAAAATCCAATATTATTTTCAGTCTCCAAAAAATGGACCCGAAAGAAGGAATAGGGCTGGTTATTGTGGATGGAGCTGCATTTGGTTCAGAAATGCGGGATGTCAGCGAATATCTGAAAGAAGTCGGAGGCATTGTCCTCTATGCACCAGAATCATTTGAGTGGCTTCTGCTTTCTACAGATCTGATCCAGGAGATCAGGGTATCGCAAATACTGGAGCATCCGGAAGACTATATAGACAGCAGGGAGTATGCAAGTTGGGAAAGATTTTTCACAAAACTACTGGTGAGCCGGACACAGGGTGATCCGTTATGGGCATATTCAAAGAAGAAACTGCCGGATATATATTTATCTTCAAAGATAATGAATGCGGTTAAAAAGCAGATGAGGTTACTCGTGTGGGAGAAGAAGGAAAGGAAATCGAACAACTGACCGTCCCCCTAATTTCACCTCTCTGGCTAATCCCCTGCAAAGGGGAGTCTGAAAAATGCCTTTTATTTCGTTTGATTCTGCTTACATATGGTTGATACCTGACCGATAGAAAACCTTTGATTTCCTTACATTTCTTTTACTTACTTTGATAGTGAAAGAAACAAGCTTATCAGAGGCTCAGTCATCGGCAAGAAGATTGACGAGGACGGCTTTGCCATCTGCGGCGCCATCTTCGGATTGTTTAAGGCAGACGAAACGGAATTTACTGAGGATACCGCTATTCTTACCGC
>DWYB01000020.1 GCA_019118885.1 Candidatus Mediterraneibacter surreyensis
GGATGGCAGACAATATCAATCAGAAAGTATGGCACAGAATGGAGGAACATCATGGAAAATAAAAAAGAAATACAGTTAAGCAGCGGCAGAAGGACAATGATTTTTCTCTGTCTGGTCGTATCAGGAATCGCGTCATCAATCTTATCCACAGCGATGACAACGGCCCTGCCCAATGTAGTAGAATATTTTGGGATCAGTACGTCGATCGGACAGTGGATCACCAGCGGGTACTCTCTGGCAATGGGAATGATCATGCCTCTGACTGCATTTCTCATTACAAAGTTTCCTACGAAAAAGCTGTATCTGACGGGGATTGCCGCCTTTATCATCGGACTTCTGATCAGTATCTTTGCCGGAAATTTCGGACTGATGATGGTTGGAAGAGTGATACAGGCGTGCGGCAACGGCCTCCTGATGACAGCGGCACAGGTCATCATCCTGACAGTTTATCCTGTTGAGAAGAAAGGAACGATGATGGGAACCTACGGACTTGCCACAACGGCGGCTCCGGTAATCGCCCCTACAATTGCGGGGCTGATGATCGATGCGTTCGGATGGAAATCAATCTTCTGGGTGGCGCTAGTTATCATGGCGGTATCCTTTGTTATATCAAGCATCGTCTTTGACGACGTACTTGAACTTCAGGACAAGAAGTTCGACGTGATCTCTTTTGTGGAGAGTATCGTGGCCTTCGGAGGCATTACT
Organism: Candidatus Mediterraneibacter surreyensis; assembly: GCA_019118885.1. Lineage (GTDB taxonomy): Bacteria > Bacillota > Clostridia > Lachnospirales > Lachnospiraceae > Mediterraneibacter > Mediterraneibacter surreyensis. Next base: position 706 of record DWYB01000020.1, read on the forward strand.
CTCGGTATCGGAAATATCAGCAGTTTCGGACTGATCAGTATCGAAGGCGGTCTTCCGCTTGTAGTCGGTGCAATTGTATGCGTATTCTTTATGGTACGTCAGTGCACCCTTGAGAAACCGTTTCTCGACGTCAAGATTCTGGCTAACTGGAAATACGCGGTCAGCGTGATCGCCAGCATGGTGCTCTATCTGGTTATGATGGGCTCCTCTGTGATGATGCCGCTGTATGTTCAGAGTGTTATGGGATATTCGGCCGTTGTCTCAGGTCTTGTCACACTGCCGGGTTCTCTTGCGACTGCCATCGTCAGCCCGTTTGCGGGAAACTTGTATGACCGGATGGGAATCAAAAAGATTTTCGTGGCAGGATCGGCAGCTCTGGTCATCAGTAATATCGGAATGTATTTTCTTACCATGAGCACGCCGCTGTGGGTTGCGGCAGCCTTTAATGTAATCCGTAACATCGCCATCGGCAGCCTTATGATGCCGCTCCTGACATGGGGCACGAGCAATGTACATCCGGCGAAAGTTGCGGACGCTTCATCGCTCCTCACCTCGCTGCGTACGATTGCCGGTTCGATCGGTTCGGCTGTGTTTGTCGGTATCATGACAGTAGTGAGCACGGCTTCGGCAGAAGAGTACGGCGACAATGCAATGATGCACGGCATGAACGTATCATTTCTCTGGATGACAGCAGGGGCAGTGGTACTGTTCCTGATATCCATATTTGCAGTCCGGGAGAAAAAATAAGACGGAAACAGAAAAACAATGGGAATACTGACTATTTTATTTAACCGTCAGATTATGGTATATCTCGGTACGAATGCACTATCGATCTACGGAGTCATTGTCAATATCAGCACTTTTGTACAGTGCTGCGCCTACAGTGTAGGACAGGCGTCCCAGCCGATCATATCCACAAACTTTGGCGCGGGCAAAGGAGGCAGGATCCGTGAGACGCTGAAATATGCGCTGGGTACTGTGGCAGTATTCAGTATCTTCTGGACAGCGCTGAGCATACTTATTCCGAATGTATTTATCAGGCTGTTCATGTCGCCTACAGCTGAAGTCCTTGAGATCGCGCCGGCAATCTCCCGATGCTATGGACTCTCTTTCCTGCTCCTGCCGCTTAATATCTTCTCGACGTATTATTTTCAGGCGCTGATAAAGCCGAAGACAGCATTTATCGCCTCGGTGGCGAGAGGGCTGGTGATCAGTGGTATTCTGATCTATCTGCTTCCGGCGGTATTCAGCGGAAATGTGATCTGGTTTGCAATGCCGATCACGGAGCTCCTTGTATCGGTCTATGTCATCCATGAGATGATAAAATATACAAAACAACTCAGTACGGAAAGAATGATCAAAAAATAGGAAGGAAGACTTATATGAGAATAAGAAATGCATCATTGGAAGATCTTGATAATATTACTTCACTGGAAGCAGCCTGCTTTCCAGAAGCAGAGGCGGGCAGCCGGGAGGATTTTGAGAAACGCCTGAAGGTATTTCCCGGGCACTTCTGGGTAATAGAAGAGGACGGCAGGATCGCCAGCATGGTAAACGGCATGACGATAAATGAAAGAGACTTGAAAGATAGTATGTTTGAGGACGCTTCTCTTCACAATGAAGCGGGAGACTGGCAGATGATCTTCGGCGTTGCGACGCATCCGGATTATCAGGGAAGAGGATATATGGATTGCCTGATGCGTCACGTGATCGAAGATACCCGAAAACAGCACAGAAAAGGACTTGTCCTGACATGCAAGGACAGACTGATCCCGTTTTATGAGCGGTTCGGATTTGTCAGTGAAGGGCGGTCTGAGTCTGTACATGGCGGGGCGGTTTGGTATCAGATGAGGCTGACATTCTGAATGTCGGAACTTCTGGCGAGGAAAGGGAAATATTACGAGCTTTATATGACTCAATATGCAGGATTTGCAACGTAATCGACATGAATATATGTTATAATAAATCAGTTTGACCCGGTATTGACCGGAGCGGCGCTAAATACTGAAATGCAGGGAGAGAAAATATGGACTTTCATACAGCACTAAAGACGCGTTGTCTGATCACAGACGGGGCGATGGGAACATATTACAGTGAGAAATACGGGAAAAGCTCAGGCGTGCCGGAGACGGATAATCTGTCAGAACCTGACAAGATCGAAGAGATTCACCGGGAATACATTGAGGCTGGAGCGGATATCCTGAGGACGAACAGCTTTGCGTCCAATATCCGGACGCTCTGTCGGGGAAAGGATAATCAGACGAGAGAAGAACAGCTGAAAACGGTTTACGAGAACGTTGCTGCCGCCTGCAGGATCGCACAGTCCGCAGTGGAAAGAGAACAGCATAAGGCTGAGAAAGAGGGGCGCAAGATCAGAGAAATCTACATCGCCGGAGATATCGGCCCTGTGCCGGAACGGCGGGGCGATGAAGAACGCGATGAGGAGATCGCGGAAGAATATAAGACCATGGTAAAGGCTCATCTGGACGCCGGGATCAGAGTGATCTGGTTTGAGACATTTGCGGATCTTGATCGGATCCTGCCTGTAGCAGAATGGATTCGTTGTGTCAGCGATGCGTTTATCATGGCAAGTTTTTCCGTCAATGCATACGGCCACACGAGGACGGGCCTCAGTATGCAGGAGTTGTTCCGTACAGTACGGGAGAGCGGACTGATCGACGGGATCGGTTTCAACTGCGGCATTGGCCCTTCCCATCTGGGAAGACTTCTGAAGCGTCAGGATCTGGGAGATATGATCGTCTCTGCGGTTCCAAATGCAGGATATGCAGACCGGATCGAGAACCGGATGGTGTATCGGGATAATGCCGGTTATTTCTGTGAAGCTATGGAGAAAATTGCGGATCTGGGCGTAAATATTATAGGGGGATGCTGCGGAACAAGTCCTGTTTATATCAGGAAACTTGCCCGGGCAGCAGGAAACCGGGAACCTGCAAAAAGACTTTCTGACAGCCCGGAGCAGCGCGCCGCGTCTGAGATCCGCTATGATAATAACCTGTTTATCCGGAAGATTTATTCGGGAGAAAAAGCAGTTATCGCAGAGCTGGATCCGCCTTTTGACGGAAATGACAAGAAGATGATATCCGCCGCTGCTATCTTGAAACAGGCCGGTGTGGAAATGATCACGTTTTCAGATTCACCCATGGGAAAGATGCGGGCGTCAGCGGCCATGTCGGCCGTCAAGGCTGCGAATCAGCTTCAGATTGAGACGATGCCGCATATCGCATGCCGCGACAGGAATGCCATCGGAATCGGTTCGGAAATACTGGGAGCCTATATGAACGGTATCCGAAACTTCCTTGTTGTGACAGGCGATCCGGTGCCGTCGGGCGAAAGAGGAAGCGTCACATCAGTGTATGATTATCATTCCGTGACACTGATGAATTATCTGAGACAGTTAAACAGAGAATACTTTTCCGATGACCCCATAGCCTACGGCGGGGCGCTTAATTACGGCAGGAAAAATATTGATGCGGAGATCAGACGGATGCAGAAAAAATGCGAAGCAGGAGCGTCTTTTTTCCTGACCCAGCCGATTTATTCCGATGAGGATATCGAGCGGATCCGATACATAAAAAGCAGGATCGATACGAAGATTATCTGCGGGATTATGCCTCTTGTCAGTTATCGCAACGCTCTTTTTATGAAAAATGAGATCACCGGGATAAATGTGCCTGACGAGATTATTGCACAGTATGATAAGGATATGAGCCGGGAAGAAGCACAGGCTGTAGGAGTGCGTATCGCTGTAAAGATCGCGGAAAAATCAGGCGATGTGGCGGACGGATATTATTTTATGGTGCCATTTAACCGGGCGGAGATGATAGCGGAGATTCTGGAAAAGATGACCGCTATTGACGAAATAAGTAGAACGGAGTAAGATATCCAGTGCAAAATCGATTTAGGGGGTCTGGATATTGAAACGAAGTAAATATGAAATAGATATGTGCAATGGTTCGATTATGGACAAGCTGATATCATTTTCTCTGCCGCTGATGCTTTCCAGTATCCTGCAGCTTATGTTTAATGCTGTGGATATTATTGTTGTCGGAAGATTCAGCGGCAGCCGTGCGCTTGCGGCAGTCGGCTCTACAACTGCACTGATCAATATTTTTACGAATCTTTTCATCGGGATTTCCCTTGGGGCAAATGTCCTGGCGGCGCGGTATTATGCGGCCCAGAGGGAAAAAGAAATGTCGGAGGCGGTACATACGGCAATCGCTCTGGCCATGATCAGCGGTATCATCATGGCATTTGTAGGCGCCGGAGCGTCAAGAATGGCTCTTCAGCTTATGGACACGCCGGCGGATGTGATCGGCCAGTCTGCGACTTACATGAGAATCTATTTTATGGGAATGCCGTTTTTTATGCTTTATAATTATGGAGCGGCGATTTTAAGGGCAGTGGGAGATACAAAGAGACCTCTGCTCTTTCTTGCGTTTGCAGGAATGGCCAATGTGGCGCTTGATCTGCTTCTGGTTATAGTGATTCCCCTCGGTGTGGCAGGCGTGGCTATCGGTACGGTGACATCTCAGTTTATCTCCTGCGTGCTGGTTCTGCGGTGCCTTCACAGATCAGAGGGCAGTTATCAGCTCCGTTTCTCAAAGCTGTCTATCAAATGGATCTATCTGAAGCGTATCTTCCAGGTGGGAATCCCTGCGGGAATCCAGAGTACAGTGATCAACTTTTCCAATGCTCTGCTGCAGTCGTCGGTCAATTCTTTCGGCGCTACGGCGATGGCGGGTTATACGGCCGCCAATAATATCCTCGGATTCCTGTATGTAGCGGTCAATGCCGTTACCCAGGCATGCATGAGTTTTACCAGTCAGAATTACAGTGTCGGAAAGCAGAAACGTATGGACAGAGTGCTTGTGGATTGTATGATCCTGTCGGCCGGAGCTGCCGCTATACTTGGAGTGGGAGCTTATGTATTTGGCTCTCAGATCCTGCGGATCTACACTACGGATGCGGATGTGATCAGATGCGGCCTGGAGATTCTGTCCATTACTACGGTCCCTTATTTCCTGTGCGGCATCATGGATCTGATCCCGGGTGCGCTGAGAGGTATGGGGCATTCAGCCGTACCCATGATTTTATCAGTGATCGGAACCGTGGGTACGAGAATCCTGTGGATCTATGTGTTCTTTCCACATCACAGATCGCTATACTTTCTGTTTATTTCCTATCCCGGATCATGGATCGCCACGATCATCATGCAGGCGGTGTGCTTCTGGTTTGTGCGCAGACAGTGCATACGGCAGTTAAAAGCGCGTCCGCTGTAAAATCGAATTACAAATGCAACGTGATATTTTTCTTGATTTTATGAAAGGTAAAAATATGGACAGTAAAGATAAGATCATTCAGGGGCAGGCGAGGACTGCAAGAAAAACTGACGGAGTTGGGAGTAACCATGACGGAAAAGCCGGGAATGCATGAGCATTTTGCTGTTATTGACAAGAAGATTGTCTGGTATGGCAGTGTGAATCTGCTGTCCAATGCTAAGGAAGAGGATAATCTGATGAGGGTGAAGAGTAAGGAAATTGCGCAGGAGCTGCTGGAGATTGGATTTATGGATAAAGCTTTTGCTCAATGCGACAACGTTACTG
>DWYB01000021.1 GCA_019118885.1 Candidatus Mediterraneibacter surreyensis
TTCAAAGGACTGAACAAGAGACGCTTGAACACCTTTTTGAACACCTACGTTAGATGAAGCCCTCAAAGCCCCTTTCTTACAGTGTTTTTTGAGTAGTTTATTGGTTCAAATCCGGTCTGCGCCTCTTGTCAAAATAAGGAGAAACGTTGAAAAATCGACGTTTCTCCTTATTTTTTTCTTTTTTTGCCTGTATGTACATTTCAGGATACGGAACCGTATCCATTACTGTCCTCTATAGTTGTACAATAATGTTTCTGCAGAAGGCAATTGAAATAAATATGCATAAAATTATTGACATAACATGAGTATAGATATACAATATGTACAAAACTGGTAGTAATACTACCATAAAGAAAAAGGAGGAACTATGAGCGGATCAATTACCCGGGAGCGGCAGCGCGCCTGCCGTTCAGAACAGATCCTTGCTACGGCCCTTGATCTTTTCTGCAAACGCACCATAGAGGATGTCTCGATCGAAGAGGTGGCAAAACATGCCGGAACAGGTCCGACAACTGTCTACCGTTATTTTTCCACTAAAGCTGAGCTTGCCGTCAGCAGCGCGGTTTTTTATTGGAAAACAATCTCCGGCAAATACGTAAAAAAGCTGGATTCTCCGACATATCAGGAAGCAGACGGCAGGGCGCAGATGGAGCAGATTATGGATATTTTTCAGGAGCTGTTTGAAACGGAATTTTCATTTCTGAAGTTTCTTTATGAATTTGACTCATTTATTATGAAATATCATATTCCATGGGATCGGCTGGAGGAGTACGAAGCTCAAATTCTGGATCTGAAGCAATATGTGACCCGGGCGCTGGAAAAGGGACTGGCAGATGGAAGCCTTTGCTTTTCATGGTCTGTAGACGAAACGTATTTTACCCTGTCTCACATCATGCTGAGTCTGATGCAGAAGCTGGCGGCCGGCGGTCGGCTGCTTCCTTCTGATGAGCGGGTCTCTCTTTTCCGGCAGGTAAAGATTGCCGGGGAACTCCTGATTCTGGGACTGTCGAACACACAGAGGCAAAGCTGACGGTAAATGAAGGAGGAATGAAAATGAAGAAACTTACAACAGGAAAAATCTGGCAATTTGCAGCGGGCCAGTTCGGATGGGCGCTCCTGTCCGGTCTTATTTCCAACTGGCTGGTATATTTCTATCAGCCCGATGAGGTGGCAGTCAGCCAGGGGCAGACCGTATTTGTTCCTCAAGGTCTGGTGATCTTCGGAGTATTCACTGTGATCGGCGGCATTACAGCTTTTGGGCGTATATTTGATGCCGTCACAGATCCGATGGTGGCTTCCTGGTCAGACCGGTGCAGAGCAAAAGAGGGCCGGAGAATTCCTTTTCTTAAGTGGGCCTCATTTCCCCTTGCGCTTTCTACCGTGCTGGTGTTCTGGTCTCCGGTAAACGGTCTGAGCCGGATCAATGGAGTCTTTCTCTTTGTGATGGTTCTTGTCTATTATTTTTCGATCACAGCCTACTGTACGCCGTATAATGCCCTGATCCCGGAACTGGGGCATACGCAGAAGGAGAGGCTTGACATTTCCACGGTCATTTCATTTACCTTTATCGCCGGAACAGCGGTGGCTTACCTGGCGCCTGTGCTCTGGGGATTCCTGATCCCCGCCCTTGGAAGGGTAAACGCGATTCGCACTACGTTTGCCGTGATGGCGGTCATTGCATTTATCTGTATGCAGGTTCCGGTATGGACGATCCGCGAAAAAGATTATGTAAATGTCGCGCCCACGGGAGACAGCGCTCTCCGGTCGCTTGCCGCCACGTTCCGGAACAGGGAATTCTGCAAGTTTGTGGGATCGGATATTATGTACTGGATCGGACTGACGATGTTCCAGACCGGCCTTCCTTTTTTTGTTACAAGCCTTCTGAAGCTGCCGGAATCCATGACCACACTTTACTTCGTAAGCATGACAGCGCTCTCACTGATCTTTTATGTACCCATCAACAGGATTGCTCCCCGAACCGGCAAGAAAAAGCTGATTCTCTTTGCATTTGCCGTATTTTTCATCGCATTTCTTTACACAGGCTTTATGGGAAGAATCAGCGTGATTTCGCCGGAGATACAGGGGTGGATCCTTACCGTGGCGGCATCTCTGCCTATGGCAATCTTCGGCATCCTGCCCCAGTCTGTCATTGCGGATATCGCTGAAGGAGACGCGAACAGGACCGGGAGTAACCGGGAGGGAATGTTTTATGCTGCCAGAACTTTTGCCTTCAAGTTGGGGCAGAGCGTATCCATGCTGATATTTACGGCTGTCTCAACCATCGGCACGGCTACAGGCGCCGGCTATCGGATCGCCGCTTTTGGAGCAGCCGGATTCTGCTTCCTGGGAGGAATCCTGCTGGTCTTCTATAATGAACAGAAAATCAATGCCGGAATCGGATTGAAAGGATGAAAGTCGGATACTATGAAAGAAGCGGGTATAATTATTATAGACGAAAGAAATTATGTCTCCGCAATGGACGAAAAGGTGATCCCGTACCTGACAGAACGCCGGAAGATCTTTTTTCTGGAACGGGAAGCCGGGAAAAAGCTGTACTGTGTCTCCTATCGGGCAGATACACCCCGTGGCGTCATTCTGATTTCGCACGGATTCACGGAGACAGCGGAAAAGTATCTTGAGCCGGTTTACTATTTCCTAAAAATGAATTTTCATGTTTTCTGTGTCGAGCACTGCGGTCACGGGCGCAGCTACCGGCTGACAGATGATCTTTCCCTTGTACATACGGACAGCTTTGGCAGGTATGTAAATGATCTTGTTTATACAGCAGAATTTGCGAAGAGAACATACCCGGATCTGCCGCTCTTCCTTTACGCGCATTCTATGGGCGGAGGGATCGGGGCTGCGGCAGCATCTATATATCCCGGACTGTTCAAAAAAGCAGTCCTGAGTTCTCCTATGATCCGGCCGCTGACCGGAAATATCCCATGGACTGCCGCACAGATAACCGCCGGCGTATTCTGCATGGCAGGAAAAGAGCGGGATTATGTTATGGGGCAGAAGCCTTATGACGGACAGGAGCAGTTTGAAGACAGCGCGGCCACGTCACGGGCAAGATTCGAATACTACCGGAAAAAACGTGACGCAGATCCGCTGTTTCAGATGAATGCAGCCTCCTACGGATGGCTTATGTCTGCCGGACAATTAAATCATTTTCTGATGCGAAAGAGCTGCCGGATGATCCGGACTCCTCTTCTGATATTTCTGGCAGAAAAGGAAACATTTGTATCCAACAAAGAGACAGAAACGTTTGCGAAAAAATGTAGTCAAAACACGGCGGTTTCCCTCGTAAAGATTCTCGGGGCAAAACATGAAATCTATCAGTCAGGAAATCGGGAACTGGAAGAATACTGGAGCCGGATCTGCAGGTTTCTTTCCTGATCCTGCCCCCTTCCCAAAATGGTTCTGACTTATGAAAAGACAGGCTGCCGCACGAAGAAGTTTTCGTCCCCGTGCGGCAGCAGGATTATGCGGAGTGTGTATGTATTATCTGCTGGACCACATATTTTTGAAACAGGATGAGAAGCTTCGGGTGAATTTTTTCATCGGCTATCTTATTGCCATGGCCGGGCTGCTGCTTTCCGAGGCCAAAATATCGAATAAATGAGTTGAAAAGTTATTCATTTTCTGTGGCGAGGTTAAAGAGCGTAAATCAGATTGTACAAAGTATTTAATTGAGTTATAAATGAAAATGAGCTCCCGTTCATTCTTTATTTTAATATCGATTATGAGATGTACAAAGAGCCATTGGATGAAAATACAGCGTATTTTCATGCAAGCTGGCACAGAGAAAATCCTTGCGACGGTTGGGGACCGGATCTTCAGGTAAACTGCCCTGAAGTCAACAATGTGGTCAATCTGAAAGGAGACGGAAACTACGTTATCCTGGATGTGGAAGGAACCGGACACTATGTAGGATGTAATTTAACGGTAAAACACTATCAGGGAAGCTGGTGGGGTGAAGGAAACGACATGTTCTTTATTGACGGCGAGGAATACCCAAGCCTGAACGGAACAGGTACGGAAGACTACTTCAATCATGCATGGGGGATGCAGAGAAATGCGTTCCCATTCTATGGAACGATAGTACATGAAGGAGATACAGATGGTTTCCATGTAGCATATCGTTTCCATATTACAGATCCGGTTCGGTTTGAAAAACATCTGAAAGTAACGATAGAGCATGGACATGCCAACCATCTGTCTGATGACTGGAGTTCTACGGCATACTGGTATCAGACACTGCCGACATCCAAACCGCTTACAATCCTTCCGGTAGAGGAGCGGCTTCCGAACGTACCTGTTCTGCCTGAGAGAAAGCAGAAGATGCCGGAGCTTGCAGATGATATGAAAGCAGCAAGAGAATCTTATAAAAAACGTTGGGAAGAGTATTATCCGGAAAGAGAAGAGCAGTTCAGGATCAAGGAAGATAAAGCGCGCCGAGAGTCCAGACTGAATACGGAATTTGCGAAGAAACTCAGAAAAGAGTACGATGAAGAAAATTAAATGTTCAGGAGTTTGAAAAATGTCAAGAGAGTTAATGCAGAAAAATATAGACAAGGCACAGGCATATATCGACCAGAATAAAGCTGCTGTCAGTCAGGGGAAGATGCGTCAAAATTACCATTTTATGCCACAGACAGGCTGGCTTAATGACCCCAACGGACTGATCTATTACAAAGGAAAATACCATATTTTCTACCAGTTTAATCCGTACTATGGACATTGGGATTACATGCACTGGGGACATGCTGTCAGTGAAGATCTTGTACACTGGGAATATCTGCCGCTGGCGCTTGCACCAAGCGAGTTCTATGATGATCATTACAGAGGCGGATGTTTCTCCGGAAGCGCCATAGAACATGATGGAAAACTTTTCCTTATGTTTACAGGGTGTACAAATAACGGGAACGGTTTTGAACAGACACAGTGCATAGCCTACAGTGAGGATGGAATTCATTTTGAAAAATATGAAAATAATCCGGTCCTTACAGCTCCTGAGGGCGTACCGAGTTATCTGTTCAGAGATCCGAAAGTCTGGAAACATGGGGACAAATATTATATGATATGCGGAGCAAGCCGGAATAATTTTGCACAGGCGCTTCTGTATGTATCCGAAGATATGCTCCATTGGGAATTCTTCAGCGTTCTTGCCGAGAGCAGAGGCGAGTGGGGATACATGTGGGAATGCCCTGATTTCTTCCAACTGGGAGACAAATACGTACTGCTTGTATCTCCTATGGGAGCAGGTGAGCGGACCTGCGTATATATGGTCGGCGATTTCAGCTACGAGACAGGAAAATTTGTCTACGACGTCAGCGGTGAAGCGGACTGGGGATTCGATTTTTATGCACCACAGTCATTCGTTGATGGAAAAGGCAGAAGACTTGTCATCGGATGGGCAAACTGTTGGGATTGGATGCCATTCTGGAAAGACTGGGGCCCGACCTATCGGGAAGGCTGGTGCGGATTTTTCGCTGTGCCAAGAGAGGTAAAAATGAATTCAGACCATACACTGCGGTTTGAGCCGGTTGAAGAACTGCAGCTCCTGAGGGAACATGAGAGTGTGCAGGAAAACATAACAGTTTCCGAAAATACGGAAGGACTGCAGCTTCAGGATGGGTATTCCTGTGAGATAAAATTATCGGTTGATCTGAAAGAACAGTGTATGTATTTTGACAGAGACCGTTCTGACGGATGGAGCAGAGGCGTCAGCCGCAGTCCTCTCAGGATGAAGGATAAAGAAACTCTGGATGTCCATGTTTTCATGGATAAGAGTTCTATAGAAGTATTCGCGGAAAATTACAGTACGAATCACAGTTGTAATGTATTCGCCGATGAGCAGCAGAACCAGAACTTTTTAACCGTTTCCGGAGGAGTGTTAAAAATAAAATCACTTAAGATGTGGGATTTAATAAAAGTAATGGACTGCTAGATGATGCGTTTTGGATTTTTGAAAATATATTTCAGAAATCATAATGACAGATTCCATAAAATGCCGGAGCCAATATGCGAGAAACATTGGCTCCGGTATTTTATGTCTTTTTGCATTGATGAGCGCAAAAAATACAATAGTGGACAGTAAGGGAAATGACAAGTTCTGTTGCTAAGAACGGATGGGAAGCTTCAGCCAGAACGTTGCGCCTCCTCCTTCCGTATCCTTAAAGCCGATCTCCCCATCCAGCATTTTTGCTAATTCTTTTGCGATGCTTAATCCCAGACCGAAATGAGATTTGTCTGTGCGTGATTTATCTCCGCGGTAAAAGCGATCGAAGATAAATGGCTTATCTTCTTCAGGGATTCCTTTCCCGTGATCTGTGACAGAGAAGGTCAGATCTTTTTCACTTAATGTGGTCATAATCTGTATTGAACTGTCTTCCGGGGAATAGCAGACCGCATTATCCAGAAAAATGCTCAGAATCTGGAAGAGCCGCTCCCGGTCAGCAGCCAGGACCGGATACGCATCTTCACTCAGATTGAGATCCAATCTTATCTTTTTACTGATGCATACCGGTTCATAGGCTTCGTACAGCGTGATCAGCAGAGTGTCCACATTGATCTCGCTTTTTTGGATGGTCCACTTGTCTGCGTCCGATGAGGCAAGCAGCAGCATATCCCGCACAAGCCGGGACATCCGGCCGCATTCTGTGTCAATGACATCCAGACAGGTCTGTGCCTGTGGGT
>DWYB01000022.1 GCA_019118885.1 Candidatus Mediterraneibacter surreyensis
TGTCCTGTAAATGCTTTAGAAAATCCAGAAATAAAACAGCAATCCTGTTGGGATTTTGCATTTGGAGATGATGAAGAAGAGCAGGTTTGGAGAATAGCTTGTCATAGGTGTAGAGATATTTGTCCGTATAATCTAGGTGGTCAAAATTCGATTCTAAGGAAGAATAACTAAAGAAAATCCTAATTTGTGAAGGAGTAAAAGTTGACTATCAAATTTGAAGGGAACTATTCGCTATGACAAACAAATTTTTCCCGGAAGAGAAAATAACCGAGAATGATCTTTACTTTCTGTGTTATATGATAGAACGCATAGCAAGGAAATTACATTAGAAAAACAAATATGTTGTTAATTCTATACCGAAAGATGAGTGGGTGCGTCTGATCAGCCTTGCCAATATACTTCACTGTGAGAATCCTCTGAAAATTGAAGATGAATGGATTGAAGAGTATAAGCTGGCAAAAGGGAATTTTGATATAACGGATGTAGATTCAGAACTGGTAGATGAAATCCCATCAGAAACACAGATGGGGAAGGTGTATACAAGGCTGATTCTGTCAACGTTACAGCCGGAGAAAGAATATATTGATGGAATGATTCGAGTATATAACGATGAAATATGTGATACGATTGATAATTACAATAGCAGTACATATTATGAACCCTCTTATGTGATCACAAGAGCTTATAATAATGGTGGATTTTAAAGAGCAGAAAACCGCACTTGGATACGTTATGGAGAACCATATCATAAATAGAGATCGGAATAGGGGGAACTGCTTAGTTCCTCCCTTATTCCATATCATAATGCTATCAGAATATGATTTTATTCTTTTTTCCTGTCAAGAAAATACCAATAATCGCGATAATAAAAATAATCGGTGCCACTCTGACAAACAACCACTCAAATGAGTGAAATGCCACTCCGAGAACAGCAGTTTCAGGGTCACTATAATCCCACCCCAAGTAAGGACTTTTTAATATTATTAAGGCTGCAAAAACGATCACTATAACTGCGCATAATGAAATAAAAAGCCAACGAATAATTTTTCTTCTTGTGTTTTCCCGAGTTGCCAGTTGCCAATTAATCACTTCTAATTTTTCGGAAATGGCTTTTATGTTATCAACCTCGGATTCAATAACAGTTTCTCCAAGCAACGTACTCACAGGCGTTTCAAGAGCTTCCGATATGGAGATTAACATATCAGAATCGGGAACCGATAGTCCTTGCTCCCATTTAGAAACTGTTTGCCGCACGACGTTCAGCTTGACAGCAAGTTCATGTTGCGAAAGTCCTTTTGATTTTCTAATAGCTTTAATATTTTCGTTGAGCATTAGGGGAGTCTCCTTTCTTTTTGTCGTTACCATTATTGTAGTCGGAATTGCCCGTTGCTACAAGCAACGCATCTTAACATCTGCACTTTCAAATAAAATGAAGCATATAGAAAGCAACTCTACCGTTGTAATAACTGGTGAATGGTTCACGGCACATGGAACGAGGAAGATTATATCGATGGAATGATCCGGTATACAAGGATGAAATATGTAAAACTATTGACAAGTATACTTGGCAATATTATAATGGCAATGTAACAAGAAAACTTGGCAATCATATTTGGAGGTTTCCATTATGAACAGGGACGAAATTTTAGCAAAAAGCAGAGCGGAAAATAAGAACAAAGACGTATACGAGCAAGAAGTTTTAAAGCAGGCAAGCAAAAGTGCGGTCGTAGTTCAGATGTCCTTGGCGACGATCTTCTTCGTGACACAGATATTTACCGGCAAAGGCATAAACTGGGGGATGTGGGCGCTTGTTTTCAGCGCAAATATGACAATCAACTGGGTGAAATATACGAAACTTCATCGTAAGTCCGAGCTTATGATAGCAATCGCCTATACGATACTTGTAGCTGTAATGTCCGGATACTACATCTATGAACTGATTGTCTCTTCCGTAATCATGTAAGGCGGTGGACCAGATGGATGATAAGTTGATATTAAAAAATCGCCTTAAAGAAGCACGGGCAGAGTTGAAATTATCACAGAAGCAGCTGGCGGATATGGTTGGCGTGTCTCGGAACACGATCAGCTCCATCGAAACAGGACAGTTCAATCCTACAGCAAAATTGGCGCTGGTTCTCTGTATTGCATTGGATAAAAAGTTTGAAGATCTGTTCTACTTTTAAAACTGTGCGATATTCAGAACGCCGGTGGGATTATACTTTAGAGATTCCGCATGCGGAAGAAGGTTATTAAAGGAAGAGAATATATGAGATTATTTAATATTATAGAACTGGCAAAACAATATGTGATTTTAGGATTGATTTTTGCAGCGATTATAGGAATAATTGCGGCCGCAGGTTATTTTGTCGTATATAAAAAGATAATGAAAGGCAAGAAAAAGATAAGGCTGCAGAACGTACTGTGGGCAGGTATATTTTTCTGTTATCTCATAGTAGTGCTTTGCGCTACAGTGCTGGACAGGTCCGCTGTCTGGTCCGGAAGTAAAATCATGCCTTTGTTTTATTCCTATCGGGAGGCATGGTACAGTTTTTCTATGGCAGAGTGGAGAAATATAGTCCTGAATATTCTTCTTTTTGTACCTCTGGGATTTCTGCTGCCGCTGGGAATACGCAGCTTTCGACGTTTCTGGACGACATATTTGGCAGGCCTGGCAGTGACAGTACTGATTGAATCAGTGCAGTTTGTTTTGGGGAGAGGTGTGGCAGAAGCGGATGATATTCTGAATAACTTTCTGGGAACGATGATCGGTTATGGATGTTATGTTCTGCTTCACGAGATTTCAGCGGCTGCGAAAAGAACACGATTTAATATTCTGAAAACAGCAGCAGCTCAAATTCCGCTTGTTGTAGTGATACTGGCATTTCTCGGAATCAGTATTATATATGATCGGCAGGAACTCGGTAATCTGGAAATCGGCTTTAGCAGCCGGATTGATATGTCTGATGTTAAAGTAACAACAAACGAAATCTACAACAGTAAGTCGGAATCAGCAGCGGTCTACAAGGTTCCTGTATATACAGAAAACGAGACGAAGAAATTTGCGGAGGATTTTTTCGCTTCACAGGGGCAGGTTATAGATGACTCAAGAACGGATCTGTATGATGAAACAGCTGTTTATTATAGCACAGAACAGAATTCTCTGTGGATAGACTACACAGGTGGAACAATGAATTATACGGATTATACGGTTACATTTGGGGATGATCTGGATGAAGAATCCTATTCTGAATCAGTTGCCGGGGCGGACGAGGCAACAGTCAGAAAAGCTTTGTCTGCATATGGGATTAATGTGCCGGAAGGAGCATTGTTCCGGGAACTGACAGGTGATTCGCCCGGTTATGAATTTGTTGTTTCTCAGCAAAATGAGGACGGTCTTTTCTATGATGGTTCGCTGTATTGTACGCTTTATGAAGGGGAGAAGTTTGGAGAAATCAGCAATCATATCCTCTCATGTGAGAAGTATAAAGAGTACCCTGTTCTGTCTGAAAATGAAGCAATGGAACAGATAGAAAACGGAGATTTCCTTTATTTTGGCCAGGATAGTGATGAGATAAAGTCAATAGATCTGGGCAAGGTAACTATGAAATATGTTGTGGACTCCAAGAATTATTATCAGCCTGTGTACTCGTTTGAGGCGCGGGTAAACGGAGAAAAGGAATATGAGATAGATATTCCGGCACTTAAAAATATATCAGGGAAAGAGTGACAGGATTATAAGTCGGATGTATAATGGAGAAAGATGTTCGAAGGTTAAAATAAAATGATTAGGAGGTTAAAAATGAAGAAGATAGTTTCACTTTGCTTATTAGCTGCATCTGTTTGCGGGTTGATCGGATGCGGAAAAGATTCTGTATCAGATGTAAAAATAGATTACGGCGATTCCTCGGTTTATTCGGAAGAAGAGATGGATGAAGCTATAGAGGTCATAAAGGATGAATTTAGTACAGGGCAGTGGAGGGGATTTGAACTTCAAAATGTCTCTTATTCATCAGACGATAAATGCGACCTGGATAATAACGGATGGTTGAGAGAACTGGCGGAAGCAAATAATCTTTCAGATGATTTTACACAATGCATTATGTTTGAGAGTGATTTTCATACCCCTGAAAATGCCTCTGCTGAGTGGAATCCGGATACAGATTATACAGATTTCCAATGGTGGCTCGTTCGAACGGATCATAACGAATGGAAATTGCTTTCATGGGGATACTGCTAGAAGCCGAATTATCACTTTGAAATCAGACTTTATGAATCTGATTGGAATAACCGGTCATTTAGAATAAAACGGGAGGTTTTATAATGAATATTCCGAAAGTATTAAATTCAGAAGAAGTATATAAGGGCAAAATCATATCAATCAGAAAGGATACCCTGACCCGTGGAGACGGGAAAAGTTTTGTCAGGGAGACGGCTGTATCCAGTGATGCAGTTGCTGTCGTAGCTATGGATGATCAGAGCCGGATATTGCTGATACGTCAATACCGTCATCCGATGGGGCAGCCGATCTGGGAAATTCCTGCGGGGAAAATGGATGTGCGTGGAGAGCAGCCGGAAGAGACGGCAATCCGCGAATTGCAGGAAGAAACGGATACAACAGCGGAATCGGTTAGAATGCTGACTATATTTTATAATTCCGCAGGATGGACAAATGAAAAGACTTATGTCTATCTGGCAAAAAATCTGAAAGAAGTTCCCGAATTTAAAAGGGAGAATGAGGAAGCTGACATCGAGAAGAAATGGATTGCCTTGGATGAGGCTTATGAAATGGTGCTGTCAGGAGAACTGGCTGACGCAAAGACTGTGATAGGAATACTGCTTACATTTGAAAATGAAAAATCTTCACAGGGATAAAAATATTTTGAATGAGCAGGGCTGCAGGAATAATGATTCAAATCATAGATCCTGCAGCCCTGTTTAATTTATTCCGTCAGATATTTTTTGATCAGATAGACCGGTGTGCAGCTCCATGCATGACAGTAACTGTTCACGATTGGACTTCCGTAAGGAGAGTATTCCGGCATATTTGGATCAAAGGCTTCCCAGAAAGTATCTGCGCCGAGATCGATCATCTTTCCCCAGTAATTTTTCATAAGAGACACGGCGTCTTCTTTAAGACCGGCCTCAAAGAGCGCCTCTACGATATGATGATACATATATGGTGTAGCGATGCCTTTAACAGGGAACATTTCCCGGACTACAGTCTGCATGATCTCTTTATTTTCTTCCGGACTCATTACGCCGGCCAATACCATCCAGACCTGGCTTGCAATGTTATATTCATCATTACCGGTGACAAATAGTTTCCGCTCCTGATGATATAGCTTTTCTTTTGCATAACCGCTGATGAGAGCCAGTTTCCTGCGATAGAATTCTGTATCTGAATCCCCGGCAATCTCAGAAAGTGAGATAAACTGTTTCAGTACATAAATCATTTCCGCCTGCCCGGCTGTATCCTTATTGAATTCATTGGACCAGTCTACAAAAACCGGATAATCTTCGGCAGGAATCAGTCCGCCTTCTTCATTAAACATCTGAAGAGAGAGATCCATCTGCCTTTTTGCCGTCGGATACAATTCTTTTACAAGGGCAGTATCCGGGTGAGCCTGATGTAGATCATACAGTACGGAGATGAAAAACAGGCTGTATTCAAAAAGAAAAGTGTCATCAGGAATATTTTTCGGGCTGACAAATACATTTGCGGAAATTTTTCCTTCTTTTGTCGCCATGCCTGCAAAAAGATAGAGACATCGTTTCACCAGCGCGGTATTGTCAAAGGACGCATAATCGGCAAGAGCCTGAAGACGGAGATCGCCGAGCCACAGTCTGCGGTCTCTTTTTGGTCCGTCTTCAAATACATCCTGCATACAGTCTGACAGTGTTTTGAGCCCTACGTCGTAGATTCGCTGGAGTTTTTCGTCTTTTAAGCAGAGCGGACGGAATGTGGAAGTGTCTGCCGACGTCTCCGTTGTAACAACAGGATCAGAAAACACAGCCTGCCATTTCGGCGATGTATCGATTACTTTCAGCTCCACATAGCGGAAGCTGTACCGTCTCGGAAGAGACAGTCTGGCGGGAAGCTTATCCAGATGGATGAATTCTTCCTGGATCCAGGAGCGGCTCAGCCATCCGTCATAGTCCGAAGATTCCGCCGTAAGTTCGGCGGGTACTTCTGCGAACTTAATGCGCAGATAGAGAGGGGCATCCATAGGAGAGCCGGTCTGATCAATATGAATTTCAAAATTCCCCACTCTGTGGTCTCCGAAATCCAGGATCAGCCGGTCATCTCTTTTCAAACCGTAAGTAGACAGTTGTGAGATATCTTTATCGCTTGTTTCCGCTTTCGCTCCGTTCAGCCAGGATGGATCATGAACAATTTCTACGATGCGGAAGGGAGTAACTTTTTCCGATCGTATTTCCGGTCTGTTTTCTTCCGCTTTTTTAAGTAATTTTTCATCATGGATGAATTCTACATCGTTATTGATCTGAAATGTAAATGCCATTATCCGATCCTCCTTTTACATCTGTCCAACGCCGTGTTTTTTCTGCAGACGGAGCATTATAGTACCGGCCGCTGCACTGATGAGAACGATCACTGCGAAGCCATACATAGTTGACTGTATACGCTCCGGAACAACCAGATACGGTGTAACAAGAGCGAACAGACCGCAGCACAGTCTCGAAAATCCGTTGATAAATCCCTGCATGGACGCTCTCGCCTCTGACGGGAAGGATTCCTGTGTCCATACTTTGTATATGGATTCTCCTGCAAACTGATTGCCGATGTTATAGCAGGCAATCATAGCAACGATCATAAACAGTGCACCGCCGCCCAGAGCAATGCCGATCATGGCTGCCGCCTGGATCACGATACCTACATAGAAGAATTTGTTTCTGTGTTTGCTGCCTGCAGCAGAAGCGAAGAGAATACCACAGATCAATCCTGCAATGTTCAGAGCGATTCCACAGCCTGTTGCCAGCGCCTGAGACGCATTCGCCTTAACAAGCATATAAGTCTGGAACTGTCCGAATGTATTTGCCAGAAGATTCCAGCATACATAGAAAATGATAATGCAGAAGAAGAAAGAGAGATATTTGCTCTTTGCATCCCCTTTAAATAAAGAGGTAAAAGATACATCAGTATTGCCTTTTGTACCTTCAGCAGCGCGGTAACGATCCCCTTCGCGGTGGAACTCTTTAAATTTCCGTGAAAAAATTCTCCACATAAATGCGATCACAGCCAGTCCGCCGAGAATTCCGAATACGATTCTTGCACCCAGTGCGCCTTCCGCTCTTGAAACGATGAAAGCCATAGCGTAAGATCCCAGTACTCCGATCTGCCAGAACACCTGCGTAGATGCGACAAGTCCTGCAGAAGTTTTTTCATCCGGCGCATCGTGAGAGATAACAGTAAGACTGATAGGAAGATCAGCACCGGATGCAAATCCGGTAAGGATCAGTCCGACAAGTAGCATGGAGAAGCTTCCGGACAATACGCAGATCAGCGCGCCTGCTGCATATAGTATATTCATGTAATTAAATGCGCGGATCAGTCCCATAAGTTTAGTTACATATCCGGCCAGAAGTGATCCGGCGGCAATTGCAAAGGTCAGTGCACCCGAAAGGATACCAACCTCTCCGGTTGAAAGTCCAAGACCTTCCTGCCAAACAGTAATGGTGGCAGACAGTCCGATGATGATGCCGGATCCGAGCATGGAGCCGATGCCGGCAGCCCCTACCAGGGGCATATATTTCTTAGTATTTGTGTTACTCATGATTTTGTCTCCTTTGTACTATTGATGAGTTGTTTTTTGTTTTGCCCTGCGCTGCGTAAGATCTTTCTGAATATCCGCAAACTGATTGTCCAGTTTATAGAAAGCCATCGTTATAATGGAGCATACAAGCAGGAGCATAGGTATGTAAAGATACATGGCCTTGATGGCAAACAGAGCTTCGGCAGTCTGTACTGCAGTGGATTCACTGTAAGATCCCCATGCCAGAAGAAGCCCTGAA
Organism: Candidatus Mediterraneibacter surreyensis; assembly: GCA_019118885.1. Lineage (GTDB taxonomy): Bacteria > Bacillota > Clostridia > Lachnospirales > Lachnospiraceae > Mediterraneibacter > Mediterraneibacter surreyensis. Next base: position 8,032 of record DWYB01000022.1, read on the forward strand.
AGACCGCCTGCAACGGCCTGCGCGACCTTTCCAAGAAATCCGTTGATGGAAGAGAGTGTACCTGCCGCCTGGATACCTGTTTTCCATTCGCCGTAATCTACCGGATCCGCCTGCATAGAGAAATAGATACTCTCTTTGATCCCGTAACCACAGGCTGAGATCACTGCACCCACAATAATAATCCGGGTATTCATATTCGCCAGAAGGATTACCACTAGTCCTGCCAGCTGTACGGCAGCGGCGGTTGAATACAGGTTCCTTTTTCCAAGACGCTTGGCAAGGAACGGAACAGTCAGGTTTGCCACCATAGGAATCATGGTCATGATCGTTGCCACCAGGGAAGAGAGAGCGGTGCTCCCGATATAATATTTATAATAGTAAATGAGCGCTGATGACTGGAGAAAGTATCCGGTCCACATAAACATGATATTCAGTGCAAACAGTTTCCATGGTGTGTTGTGCGCAAGTGAATAGGCTGTTTCTTTTAAAGTGGCCTGTTTTTCCCCTGTCTGAAGATTGCTCTCTCTGACAAGAGCAAATGTCAGGAAGAAACACAGACAGCCAATAACACCAAAGACTCCCATTACGATACGGAATCCCAGCGCTTCGTTTCCGTTCCCTGCAATCTGCACCATAGTAAGCGCGGTGGCAGAGACGATTGTAGATCCCAGAAAAGCGAAGAACTTTCTCCAGGTTGCAAGGACAGTCCTTTCATTTACGTCATCCGTCATCGCAGGCAGAATTGAAGCAAGCGGGATGTTTACGACTGTGTACATAAAGGATAAAAATATGTAAGTCGCGTAAGCATATACGAGCTTGCCGTCCGGTGAAATATCTGGAACGCTGAACGCCAGAAAAGCAGATACAGCAAACGGGATCGCGCCGACCAGAAACCACGGGCGGCTCTTTCCCCATCTTGATTTTGTTTTATCAATGGCAAAACCTACCAGAACATCTGTCACGGCATCAATTACGCGGCATACTACGAACATTGCCGCGATAGCCGCCGGCTGCAGTTCCATGACGTCTGTATAAAAATACAGCAGATAAAGAGAAATAACCTGCCAGATCAGATTACATGCAAAATCTCCCATTCCATAGCCAAATCGCTGTTTGTAAAGAAACAGTTTAGTACGGTTCATATCCCCTTTCCTCCTTTCTTTTACGGGCTGAGATTTTTCTCCCCGTGTCTGCCATATATATTATGAAAAAAATAGAATATATAAAATTGGCATATTTACACAGTTCATTGACTTTTTTTGCTGTCCATGAGAAAATTTAGAAAAGCGATTGTACGGATTATTCACTTTGTATACTGGAGATATCGTCTATGGATAATAAATTGCATGAAACACTTAAATATATTACGGAGATGAACCGTGATGAAGAATTTTATAAAGCATACTATCAGGCAGGAAAATCTGAGGAAACGCTTCGACGTTTCCTGCAAGGTATAGATAAGGAAGACGCCGTTCGCAGACATCTTGTCATACCTGAGCTGCTGCCCGAGATAATTTCCTATTATATGGACGACAATGAATATTTTTCGGAAGATGACGGGAGAAATATCTTTATCAGCAGACATAACCGTTATACCCCGGGATTTACTCATAAACATAATTTTTTTGAAATTGTCTATGTCTATTCGGGAGAATGTCATCAGAATATCGGACGTGAACGGCTGTGTTTCAGAAAAGGAGATTTTATCTTTGTGGCCCCGGGAGTATTCCATAATATCGAAGTATTCGATGATGAGACGGTTGTCTTTAATATTCTTCTTAGAAAGGCAACCTTTTATCAGATGTTTATGTCCCTCATGAAGCAGAATGATATCGTCAGCGAGTTCTTCTCCGAAGGACTTTATAATTCTCAGCACATCAACTACCTGATCTTTCATACAGAGACAGAGGGCGCTGAGAATGTCCGAAAACTTATGATACAGCTTTATCAGGAACATCTTTTCCATGATGCGTGTTCCGATCAGATCATGATCGGGATGATGACGATGATGGTCGGCCTGATCACCCGGCATTATCTTTCTACCATGGAATCATCATTGACTAATAACGTATGCCAGGCGCCGGACCATTTCCTGGTATTGAACTATATTCAGTCAAATCTGGAAACAGTGACATTGACTGACGTGGCTGAGCATTTCGGATTTTCCGTATCATATTGCTCTCGTCTTATTAAATCTTCTACCGGACTCGGGTTCAATGAATGGAAAAATTCCCTTCGTATGCGCAGAGCGGAGAGAATGCTTTTGAATACAAACAAAACAGTGACGACAATCAGTGAGGAACTGGGATATATGAATCCGGAAACATTTATCAGGGGATTCAAGAAGTTTACACATATGACGCCTGCTCAGTATCGGAAACAGGTGGAATTTCAAAAGCCGGAAAATCCTGGCTGATATTCAGTCAGGATTTTCCGGCTTTTTCTCTTTTCTGCGATAATTCCGCTACGGCGGTATACAGAACATCTGTTGACGAATTGATGGCGGTCTCGCAGGAATCCTGTATGACGCCAACGATAAAGCCGGTGCCGACTACCTGCATGGCGATATCATCAGAAATTCCGAACAGGCTGCAGGCAAGCGGCACGAGAAGAAGAGAGCCTCCGGCCACACCCGATGCGCCGCAGGCACTGGCTGCAGAGAGTACGCAGAGTATGATCGCAGTCGGAAAGTCAACGGAGATACCGAGTGTGTGGACTGCCGCCAGAGTCAGGACGGAGATCGTAACAGCGGCGCCGCCCATGTTGATCGTGGAACCAAGAGGAATGGATACGGCGTATGTATCACGGTCCAGGCCCAGTTCCTCGCAGAGTTTCATATTGACCGGAATGTTCGCCGCGGAACTACGCGTAAAGAATGCAGTGATCCCGCTGTCTTTCAGACACTTAAGAACGAGAGGATATGGATTCTTACGGATTCCAATGAATGTGATCAGTGGATTAACCACCAATGCAACGAACGCCATACTTCCCACAAGCAGCAGGATCAGTCTGCCATATCCCAGAAGAGAAGAAAGCCCCTGCTCGGATATTGTGGTAAATACAAGTCCCAGCACGCCGAAAGGGGCGCAGCTGATGACCCACTGTACAATCTGAGAGATCGCGTCGGCGATATGCATGACAGCATTCTTTGTTCCTTCACTCGCTTTTCTAAGAGCAATTCCGAGAAGAACAGCCCAGGCGAGAATTCCAAGATAATTCGCATTAGCAAGGGCGTCTACCGGGTTGGAGACGATGCTCATGAGCAGGCTGTTCAGAACCTCGCCGATACCGCTGGGAGCGGCTGCTTCAGAAGTGGTTTCTGTCAGAGTAATAGTGATCGGAAAAAGAAAGCTTGCGGCTACTGCCACACATCCGGCAAGAAATGTACCCAGCAGATACAGAAATATGACCCGTTTCATATTACTCTGTTTGCCCTCCTTCTGGTTAGCAAGAGCTCCCATTACAAGGAAAAGGACAAGGATCGGCGCAATGGCGCGCAAAGCGCCGACGAACAGATCCCCAAGCAGAGAAATCACGGTAATCTGCGGTATGGCCAGTCCCAGTATGATTCCCAGGATCAGTCCGCAGATGATTCTTTTGACCAGACTGATCTCATTCCATTTTTTAATAAGTTGTTTCATTTTTCATCATTCCTGTCTTTTTCTTTTGTCAACAGGGCTAGTATAACATAATTAAAGGCCATGTGGAAATAGAATCTATATTCATTCAGTTCATTGACTTTTATTGCCGCTCATGAGAAAATTTAGAAAATTGATTTGCGGAGGTATTCGTTTATGCAGTACGAGTGCAGAATAACAGTATTGGAGACAAAAGTATTTCCGGACTATCAGGAAAAATATCTTGCCGATCCAAAATCAGGTCCATGTCCTTTCTTTAAGGCAGGAGATACATTTATTTTAAAAAGGACAAGCGAACAGGACGACTTTTATCATTTGATGAACGGCAAGTTCTGCGGCGAAGCGTGGGATGCGATCAGCAGATATGTGTATGCCGCGCTGCAGGGCGGCTCGATCATGCGCAAGTGGACAAATGACGACAGAATGATGATTGCCTGCTGTAATGACGGCACAAGACCCGTGATCTTTAAGATTGAAAGAATCGATATTCCGGAAACAGAGGAAGAAAAAGAGTGGCTTGAAAAACAGAACTTTAAGAACAGCGCTGATGATGCTTATACAGGATAAATGAGGAGAGAATACTATGATTAGCGGATTCGATATGGGTTTCGGTTTATTTGAAATTATGTTTGCTATAATATTCATTATAATAGTTGGCACTTTTATTGTGGCTGCCGTACGTGGAATCAGCACATGGAATAAGAATAACCATTCTCCGAGACTTACGGTTTCGGCAGTGATCGTAGCTAAACGGACGGATGTATCATATCATCATCATTCAAATGGGGAATATGGCATGCATGCGACTTCGTCTACTACATATTATGTGACATTTCAAGTAGAGAGCGGCGACAGGATAGAGCTTGAAGTCAGTGGAACAGAATATGGAATGCTGGTCGAAGGGGATAAAGGGTACTTGTCTTTTCAGGGTACAAGATATCTGTCTTTTGAGATAAACCATCAGAAAGACAACTGAGCAGGCGGCAAGATAATAAATGAGGAGAAAATACATAAAAAAACCATCATATAAAGTCTTAGCGACAGGGATAATCATTATAATTGTATTTGCAGCATTGCTGCTGTATTTCTGGCCGATGGAAATGTCTGATCTGATAAATGAAGACTATGAAATCCGAATCACGCGCACCGAAGTTGGCGTTCGAGATGGAGAGCCTTATATCGACACTAAAAACTATGATGATCTGACAGAAGAGCAAAGGCAGGATATAATAAGCGTTATTGAAAGATCAGTAAAAGACTGAAACCGACAGGAATCTGATTATTGCAATGATAGTGATATTTTTGGAGCATACTTAATTGCCCTTCCATAAGTAGAAGGAGTAATGACTAATTTATCAATAAGGTGACAAAATGCGTACAGAGAAAGAAATGTTTCATATCATTATAAATACTGCTAAGTCTGACGAACGCATACTGGCGGCATATTTGAAGGGATCAAGGGCTAATCCGAATGTTCCTCGGGATATATATCAGGATTATGACATTATGTATGTCGTGACAGAGACAGAAAGTTTTCGTCGGGATTTATCATGGATAGATACATTCGGAAAGGTTATTCTGAAACAAGAACAGAATGATGATTTCGGCTATGGAGAGCGATTTGGCCTGCGCAGCTGTTATGATAATACATATTCCTGGCTGCTACTGTTTGAAGACGGGAACCGTATTGATATCGGTGTGGAGACGGTAGAGACAATGCAAAACGGAACAAACAGGAACAAGCTTTTCCTTCCGCTTTTAGATAAAGCGGGGTATCTTCCCAAGCTGCCCCCTCCGACAGACGAGGAGTTTTATGTCAAGAGGCCTTCAGCGGCAAAATTCCGGGGATGCTGTAATGAATTTTTCTGGTCTCTCTGTGATGTAGTGAAAGGAATTCTGCGCGATGAGCTTCCATTTGCCATGTCAGTCTATTATATGCAGACACACCAAATGCTCGAAATAATGTTGGAATGGTATATTGGCAGTGAAACATCTTATTCCGTTTCTTGTGGGAAAATGAATAAATACTTTAAACGATATCTTTCGGAAGATGTTTATCAGCTATACTTACAGACGTTTCCTGACAGCAATTATGAACATTTTAAGCAGTCTATTGAAAATTCATGTAAGCTTTTTCATGAAACAGGAATGATGACAGCAGAAAACCTTGGACTTATATATCCAATAGAATATGAAGATGGGTTTATTAAATACGTGGAGATTTTTGGATCCTCTATTGCGAAAAAATAATTAATCAGAAACCAGGAGGAGAAATAAACGATGAAAAAAGTACTTGTAACTGGCGGAACCGTATTTGTAAGCAGATATATTGCAGAGTTCTTTTCTTCTAAAGGCTGCGAGGTATATGTGCTTAACAGAAATACCAGAGAACAATCGCAGGGTGTAAATCTTATTCAGGCTGACAGACACCATTTAGGAGAAACCCTGCGTGATTTCTATTTTGATATTATCATAGACACGGCATATAGTGCTGACGATGTAAATATGCTGCTTGATGCAGTAGGCGGTTACAAAGATTACATTTTGATCAGCTCAAGCGCCGTTTATCCGGAATATTCTCCACAGCCTTTCAGGGAAGACACTGTATTGGGAGCTAACAAATATTGGGGAAAATATGGAACAGATAAGATAGAAGCAGAGAATGCCCTGCTAAAAAGAGTTCCTGACGCATATATTTTACGTCCGCCCTATTTATATGGCCCAATAAATAATGTATATAGAGAGGCTTTTGTATTTGATTGTGCAAAAACAGATAGAAAATTTTATTTACCTCAAAATGGTGATATGAAGCTGCAATTCTTCCATATTAGAGATTTATGTAAATTGATAGAAGTAATTATCAATAATAAACCTGTGGAACATATATTGAATGTCGGCAATCCGGAATCTATATCTATCAGAGATTGGGTAGTCAAATGTTATGCTTGTTATGGGAAAACTCCAGAATTCATATATGTATATGATGATGTAGAACAAAGAAATTATTTCAGTTTTTACAACTATGAATATCAATTAGATGTTGAACGCCAAAAAAAGATATATTCAGAAACTATTTCTTTAGATACGGGACTTAAGGAAGCTGCGGAGTGGTATGATGAACATGAAGCAGAAGTAAATAAAAAACCATATTTTCAGTATATTGATCTGAACTTTTCCTGAAGTTAAGTTGTATTTCCTTTTTTGAAGCCGGATTTGGTGTGGGAGTTAACAAGTTGTCAGAGAGGATATGGCGGGGGTTATAAGAATGGAATCTATCATTGAGCTTATATTAGAACTTCTTCTTGAGGGTAGTATTGAAGCGAGCAGAAGCAGCAAAATACCAAAACCGGTCAGATATCTCATTACTGTACTGATCGTGCTGTTCTTTATCGCAGTTATAGGATTCATATTTGGTGTAGGTATCATATCGCTAAATAATGATAACATTCCGGCAGGAATTTTTCTTATATTGATAGGAGCTGTGATGGTTGTAATGAGTGTCATAAAATTTATTAGAACATATTTGACTAAAAGAAAATGAGATGATTATATGAACAGCTAATGGAACTGTTTAAAAGGAGCATTATCATTACGAAGCGATGTGCCAAATCGTATAACAGAAAAGGAAGTGCAGTGGCTGATTGATCATAATGTCACTACAGTTATTGATCTCAGAGACGATAAGGAAAGAGAACAGAAAAAATGCCAGTTAATCAATAACAAGTGTTTTCAGTATTACTGCATGCATGTTACCGGCAGTAATAGTATTCCGAAATCAGTAGATGATGTTTCAAAATCATATCTGAAAATGGCAGATGAACAAATGGATAAGATTGTTAATACTATTTCTAAATCGGAAGCAAACGTATTATATTTTTGTAATGCCGGAAAGGACAGAACTGGGGTTGTATCTGCTATACTTCTCTATAAGATGGGAATGAGTCTGGATTACATTATAAAAGACTATATGGAGTCAAAAAATAATCTGAAAACTATATTAGAAGAATATGCTAAACAATTTCCAGATATTAATATTGATATTATCACGCCTCACGAAAGGTATATTCAAGAATTTCTTGAAAGCTATATTGCGATAAACAATTGATCAGAAACCGGGAGTTGACGATGATAAATGATAGAAGTAACGTTTTATGACCAAGTAGAGGACAACTTATTAAGATTCGCCGTTATTATTACTAAGACAAACGGTAAATGGGTGTTTTGCAAACACAAAGAAAGAGATACTTATGAGGTGCCTGGCGGACACAGGGAAAAGGGCGAAGATATTTTTACTACCGCCAAACGGGAATTGAAGGAAGAAACCGGCGCAGTAGATTTTACTATCAAGCCGATTTGTGTATATTCAGTCAAAGGAAAGACACGAAAAAATGAAACTATTGAGAGCGAGACATTTGGAATGCTTTTCATTGCCAATATATTTTCATTCGAACCTATACATAGTGAGATAGAAAAAATTATAATTACAGACAATCTGGTTGATAATTGGACATATCCATTGATTCAGCCCAAATTACTGAAGGAAGCTGAAAATAGAGGGTATCTATAGCAAACAGGAAATAAAAGCATTTTGTAATACAATTCCTATTAATTCGTAAATTATTTTTTCGAGAGTAGTATCCATTTATAAAGGAGATACAGTATATGACTCATTTGGATATGCAAAATTTGAATCGGGAAACAATGAAACATCTTAAAAAACATAATGGTTGGAATGTCATTGTTAAAGGTAAGAAGCATTTATGAAAAGTTTATGCTTGAAAATTGCGCAGATTCATTTTGGTATTGGAATGTGGGAGCATTTGTTTTTTCCGGCGATGAAACTACTGTTTCTGTATCTGGGAGAAATTATCAGACATCTGAACGAATTATAGGTAATAATGACATTAACAATTATTATTGAAAATGGTAAAGTCATTGAAAATGTAGAAGATATACATAACAATGAATGGAAATTAGGAGTACAAATGGAACAGTACTTGCATAAACTGCTGATTGAAAATACTGATTGAGACCGACTGTGGAGGAAGTAATTTTATGTATGACTGTGGATTTACCAGAGACAAGAACTGGTTTCGTTATCGTGCTGCGGCAATAATCATCGAAGATGAGTGTGTGTTGTTTGTTGGTAATTCGAATGAGGATTACTATTATTCTGTTGGCGGCGGAGTACATATGGGAGAAACTGCTGAAGAAGCTGTTTTGAGAGAAGTATATGAAGAAACAGGAGTACATTATGAAATTAATCATCTGGCAGTGATTCATGAAAATTTTTTTAACGAAAATAATGGATCATTAAAAGGCATGGAATGTCATGAAATATGCTTTTATTTCTTAATGAAATCCCGCGGAAGCAAAAAACTTTTCAGTAACAGCTATACCGCCTTTGGTGCGAAAGAAGAAATGCATTGGATCCCAATCAAAGACTTGGATCAATATAAAGCATTTCCGAGTTTCTTAAGAGAATATCTAAAAAAAGAACATTGCGGCATTGAACATATTGTGACAGATGAGCGTATAAGAAACAAGTGATGTTTCTACTAAACTAGTTTACTAGAAAGAAGTAAAAGTCAAGGAGGAGCAAAGTGATGAAACGAATTAATATCTCGGTGCAGTTCTAAGAACTGACAGCAGATTGTATCGAGGTTAAACAAAAGCATTATATTTATGCTGTCAGGAACTGCACCTGTCAAAACACAAATTACTATTTTGAAAGGAATGCAGTTTAATGAATAAAAATTATTTGAAAACAACTTGGAAGCATGAAGAGGAACTGGCACATATACATGGATGAACCATTTCCACATTTGAATCTCAAAGATCAATGCAGGAACTTTAAAGAGGCAGGATTCTAGATCATACAGGCAGAGGAAGCATACTGCCCGGTAATATTTTACGATATCGGAGCTTTTGTCTGGTTTGCTCATATTATTCATCGATATCTGATTATTGCAAGAAAATAATTCCGCTCAAAAAAGCAAATGAGGAAAAGAAAATTTTACAGTTAAGGCTTATATTAAAACTACCACGTGGAATATAGGAGTGACGATTATGGAAATGATGCGACAGATTAGAGACAGTCTGCTCTATATTGATAATCATTTGGAAGAGCCAATTACAGTTTCCTCAATTGCGGATGCAGCAGGATATTCCGAATATCATTTTTCCAGATGTTTCAAGCAGGAAATGCAGATGTCAGTCATGGAATATGTGAAGAAGAGGAGACTGATCAAAGCCTCCGATGCTATTTTGAGCGGAGAGAAAATTATTGATGCAGCGTTCCGATTCGGATGGAAAACGCATAGTGGTTTTACAAAATCATTTAAGAATGAATTTGGCTTTTATCCGGCACTTCTAAAGGCAATGATGATGCAGATTGACGATTTGGGAGGTAGTGCTATGAGCCATATCTTTTTAAAGAATACAGATATTCATTCTACAAAGGAGCAATTACTGGAGCGTTTGAAAGAGGAGATGATATCAACAAATGTAGACATTGATGAAGAAGAATTACAGTATGTATATTTGCTGGCTTGTCATGTCTATGAAGGGGAAAAAAGATATTCGGGAGATGAGTATATTACCCATCCGCTTAATGTTGCTATTATTTTAGCAGAAATGTCAGCTGACAAAGACACCATTTATGCCGGAATGTTTTGTGACGCTGTGCAGAAAACTTCTGTCACAATCGAGCAGCTGAAGAAAGAGCTTCCGTCGAATACGGCAGAAATAGTTGAGAGGCTGGCTGTGTCAACTTATGATTTAGATAGCATATCTTTGGGAGATGAGGTGCTTCTGGTGAAGCTGGCAGAAAGATTACACAATATGCGTACAGTGGAATTTATGGCCGAAGAACGCAGGCGGATTAAGGCGAAAGAAACCTTAACCCAGATTATGCCGATTGCTAAAAAGATTGGACAGCCAAAACTTATAAATGAATTGTATGATCTCTCTTTAAAATATTTGAGTGTAGAGTAATCACTTCCTAAGATACAATATTTAAAAGCAATGACAGACGAAGAGTCGGATGTTATAATTATTTGGAATTGCAATCAAGAGTTTAGTATCCGTAGGCTCTGAAAATGGCAAAACAGATAGTAATACACAGAGAAAAATATAAAGATCTGCCGTTAAGATTTCAAAAGAAATTAGAACATGATCTTCAGTATGTGACAAATGCGGGAATTCCCGGATTGAAAAAAATATATCTTTTTGGGAGCTGTGCAAGAGGCGAAGTGAGGAGCACAAGCGACATAGATCTGTTGATACTGACTGAGTCCAGAATAACTGACCGGACTCTGACATCAGACATCCGCTGGACGTTGGACGACCCGATTGATGGAGTTCGGACGGATGTAGTTTTTACCAGTAAGGGAGCGGAAAGATCAAGCCGGATTTTTAAAAGAGAGGTTGACCGGGATAAGAAGCTGATTCTGGAGGTGATGGAATGATTAAGAATACTTATATAGATATAGCCGAAAATGATCTGGAATACCTGGAGGCTGTCCTGAAGACAGGAAATACATTCTATAATCAGCTGGCAGTGCAGTGCCAGCAGGTCGCGGAAAAGTTCCTGAAAGGATATCTCGACAATCTGCTTTTGGAAGAAGATGTTACAGATCTGCTCAGAAAAAATAATATGAAAAAAATAGCGGCAAGATTAAATGAATTAAAACCGGATTTAAAACTGGATACAGTAGGATTGGCGTATCTTACAGATTTTTATTTTGATGCACGATATCCGGGTGATGATTTTTATACTGTGTCAAAAGAAGAGTTTGAGAAATGTCTTGCTATCATGTACGATACGGTAAAGAAATTAAAGACGATAAAATAGAACGGGGAATTTTTTATGAATTATTATGATAGCGAACTTCAACGTCTTCAGTCGGAGATCATGGAAAAACAGAGGACAGATGCAAAACTGTCAGATCTGTTTCTTCAGCAGTCAGACTTGGAAAAAAGAACAGATGAACTGGAAAAGATTATGCGAAAGGAACAGGACGACGTCGATCGTCTCAACGGCAGAAGTCTTACAGCATTCTTTTATAGAGCAACCGGAAAAATGGGTGAAAAACTGACGAAAGAAGAAGCAGAAGCCTATGCGGCAGCGGTGAAATACGATGCGGCAAAAAATGAACTTCAAGCTGTAAATAATGATATAGAGTATTGTCAGAGACGGCTTTCTGACCTTCAGGACTGCGAACAGCAATATGAAAAAGTGCTGAAAGAAAAGACAGAACAGATCAAACAGTCCGGCGTGCCGGAAGCAGGCAGGATCATGCAGATCGAAAACGAGATAGCATTTCTTGAAAATCAGCAGAAAGAGATACAGGAAGCGATAAATGCGGGAAACCAGGCATTTTATATCGCGCAGAAGATTCTGGAAGATCTGGATAGTGCAAAGAACTGGAGTACATTTGACCTGATGGGCGGAGGTCTTATTGCAGACATGGCCAAATATGACAAGCTTAATAAAGTACAAGATCAGATACAGGATCTCCAGAATGCACTGCGGGGATTCCGGACAGAACTCGCAGATGTTACAGAGAGAATATCAGGTAATCTGTATGTGGAAATCGGGGATTTCCTGCACTTTGCCGATTATTTTTTTGACGGATTGTTTACGGACTGGATGGTTTATGACAAGATTAACGACTCGCGGAATAGGACTATGCAGACAAGTGATCAGATTCAGAAGCTTCTCGGACAGTTAAATGAGATGGATAATGATCTTTGCAGTAAAAAGGATAATCTGAAAGAAGAACTGAAACAGACAGTGTTGAAATCTGATACATAAAAAGAAAAGCTGCAAAATAATGTGAGGTGCATAGACATGAAAGCAGTGGTTTATAAAGGAAAGGAACAGATTGCTCTTGAAGAGCGTCCTGTACCGAAAATCATAGACGATAGGGATGCGATCGTGAAAGTGACGCTGACAACGATCTGTTCCAGTGATATTCACATTAAACACGGCGCGGTGCCGCGGGCAGTTCCGGGAACGATACTGGGGCATGAGTTCGTTGGTAAAGTTATAGAAGTTGGCAGCGCTGTCAAGAAAGTAAAACCGGGCGACCGGGTTGCAGTAAATGTAGAGACTTTCTGCGGCGAGTGTTTCTTTTGTAAAAGGGGATTTGTAAACAATTGTACAGATGAGCACGGCGGATGGGCGCTTGGATGCCGCATTGACGGAGGCCAGGCTGAATATGCGAGAATCCCGTTTGCAGATAACGGACTCACTGTTATACCGGACCATGTGACGGACGAACAGGCGCTCTTTAACGGAGATATTTTGTCCACAGGTTACTGGGCTGCCAGAATCGGTGAGATAAAACCAGCAGATACAGTGGCTGTGATCGGCGCAGGTCCTACAGGATTATGTACGATGCTGTGTGCCCGGCTGTATACGCCGGCTAAGATCATCGCCATAGATACGGATGAATATAGACTGAATCTTGCAAGAGAAAAAGGTCTGGCAGATCTTACACTTGTGCCGGGAAGAGACGATCTTGAAAAACGGATTAAAAAAGAATCAGATGGCCGGGGTGCAGACACTGTATTTGAAGTGGCTGGAGGAAAGGACACATTCCAGACTGCGTGGAAGATTGCGAGACCAAACGCAGTCGTAGTAGTAGTCGCTATGTACGAGGAGCCGCAGATGCTTCCGCTGCCCGATATGTATGGTAAGAATCTCGTGTTCAAGACAGGCGGTGTGGACGGCAGTTATTGCCAGGAGATTATGGATCTGACTTCCTGTGGGAAGCTTGACGCGGGATTTCTTATTACTCACCGGTGCAGATTGGATGAAATCATGGAAGCGTATGACGTGTTTGAAAATAAGAAAGATCACGTTATAAAGTATGCTGTAATTCCGTAACGTAACAACTAAATTTAAAGGAATGATGATTTATGAAAAGATTGAAAATTGCACTGCTACAGCTCACACCCTGCGGCTCGCTGGACAATAATCTTGAAAAGGGAATACAGTCCTGCAGGCAGGCAAAGAAAATGGAAGCTGATATTGCTCTCTTTCCGGAAATGTGGAGCTGCGGGTATGATATTTATGCCCGCCCTGCACATGAATGGATGGAAGATGCAGTATCGGCAGACAGTTCTTTTGTGGACAGCTTTCGATATCTCGCAGAAGAACTCGATATGGCAATCGGTATCACTCTGCTCGAAAAATACAAAGACGGCGCTCGTAATACACTGATTCTTTTTGACCGGCACGGCGGCAAAAAGCTTACCTATGCGAAAGTACATACGTGCGATTTCAGTGTGGAGAGAAATTTGACGCCCGGAGAAGCATTTTATGTTACAGATCTTGACACGGCGCAGGGTATTGTGAAAGTCGGAGCTATGATCTGTTATGACCGGGAATTCCCGGAGAGTGCCCGGATTCTGATGCTTCAGGGAGCAGAGCTGATCCTTGTGCCAAATGCCTGCCCTATGGAAATAAACCGTCTCTCGCAGCTTCGGGCAAGAGCTTATGAAAACATGCTGGCTGTTGCTACCTGCAATTATCCGGAGAATGTTCCGGACTGTAATGGAGGATCGACAGTTTTTGACGGAGTGGCGTATCTGCCGGATATGGCGGGCTCGCGGGATATGTGTATTCTGGAAGCAGACAACAGCGAGGGAATTTATATTGCAGAGCTTGACCTTGAGCAGCTGCGGGATTACCGTAAGAGTGAAGTGCACGGTAATGCGTACCGGCATCCTCAGAAATACGGAATCCTGACAGATGCAAAAGTAGATGAGCCTTTTATAAGAGAAGATTACCGCCGGTAAAATGTTATCAAATAGGATGCAACAAATCTGTACAGGAGATACTCTTATAGTATGAGGAAACTGCGATGATCCAATTATGTATATTATTTATCTTGTCATGGATACTGACAGTCGTGGTTGAAGGCGGGGCGGCCAGACTTTTCTTCGGTATAGAGAAAAAAGAGCAGATACTTCTCCTTCTCGTCAATACTGTCACAAATCCTTTAGCTGTCCTTCTCAGCCTGATGCTTCCTGCTTACACCAGAATTCCGTTTAATGCGGCAGTATTGGCTGCAGAGGCGCTTGTTTTTATTTCAGAGGGGTTCTTGTTCCGGAAATGTATGATATGGCAGGAAAGAGAGTACGGTCCATGGAGAATGGCGCTTGTACTGAATGCAATTTCATTTGGCGCGGGATTGGTTGTTTCAATGCTGATGCAACAGGGAGGATAGGTTATGAAGACGGAACATGACAGAAAAAGAAAAGTCTTTTTGAGAATGGTAATATCTGTCTGTATTGTCGTATTTGTCTTTGCACACCCGCTTTCGGCATCGGCTGATGTTATTTTTGAGCCTGACAATGATTTCTACGGGAGACATAGTGACGAGTGCTCATATTTTGACCGATCGTGTATAGCGGGAGCGGATACATATCTGTGGGATGCTCCGAATCTTGTTACAGGTAATCAGAGGGCACAGGAGGGGGAGAAGATCTATATTTCTTTTGTCTATACTGACAAAGATGGAATTGAGTGGGGACTGGCAGAATCCTTGGATAAATGGATTCTTATGGCGGATCTGTATCTGGAATACGGAACTCCGGAATTTATGGAGGAACATTCCGATGAAATATATGAAGATGAGCCGTATCTGCTTTCCTACGGAACAGAATTTGTATCATGGTCTTATCCGGAATCCGGCGTTATAGACCGACCTGATGCCTCTGTAACGGACGATTATGAAATTACGACATTCTATAAGGATCCCGATGGACGTCTGTGGGGATATAGGGCGTATATGCACGGCACGAGAGATATCTGGATCTGTCTTTCAGATATGGAAGATACCGGCATTCCGCAGAGAGTTGAGCATGAACTGATCCCTGCGCAGGAAGTTGACGCGTCACAGATTGCCGATGTAAAAGAAAGCGGACGGTTTTCTGTAGTCTTTCTGGTCATTCCGGTTATCATCATTGCCGGAACAGCAGGAATTTTGATCTGGTGGTTCTGGATAAGACAAAAAAGATATAGAGAGGTCAGCAGATGATATATTTAGAGTATTTTACTTTTCCTGACAGCGACAGGGAATTTGACTTTTTTGTAAATCAGAAAAGGACGTGCTATGACTCTTTTTATCCCTTTCAGATCCTTTCAAGGCATCACCTCCAACGGATTGATTTTGAGCCGGTTACGATCCTGTATGGAGGAAACGGATCAGGGAAAACGACGGTTCTGAATGTGATCGGAGAAAAACTTCAGCTTTCGAGGGACAGTGTATTTAATAAGTCCAATTTTTTTCAGGACTATCTGGATCTCTGCGACTATCAGCTGAAAGGGCGGATTCCCGTGAACAGCCGCGTTATTACAAGCGACGATGTTTTTGACTATATGCTGAATATCCGCAGTATGAATGAGGGGATAGACAGGAAGAAGGAATCGCTCTTCGAGGATTATCTGGACGCGAAGTATGCAGACTTTCAGATGCGTTCCCTGGATGATTACGAAAGATTGAAAAGGGTTACGAAAGCAAGACGCCTGACGCAGTCCAGGTATGTCAGGTCAGAGCTGATGGATAATATCAGGGAATATTCCAACGGAGAAAGTGCATTTATTTACTTTTCGGAAAAGATTACTGAAAACGGGCTGTTTCTGCTGGATGAGCCGGAGAACAGCCTGTCTCCTGCAAGACAGCAGGAGCTTGTAAAGTTCCTGGAAGATTCGGCAAGGTTTTTTGGCTGTCAGTTTGTGATCTCTACGCATTCACCGTTTCTCCTGGCTATGAGAGATGCAAAGATCTATGATCTGGATGAAGACCCGGCGGATGTGAAAAGATGGACAGAATTGGAAAATGTAAGGACGTACTATACATTTTTCCGGGATCATTGTGATGAATTTACGGATTGATGTATAAGAAGCGGGGAGGATAAGTAAAGATGTATGATACATGTATTTTTGATCTGTATGGAACACTTGTGGACATCCGTACAGATGAAAAGAAACCTGAATTGTGGGAAAGGCTCGCACTGTTCTATGCATTCTACGGAGCGGAGTACACTCCGGATGAGCTGCATCAAGGCTATGACTGCCTGACTGCAGAGATGAGTGCGGGGAAAGCCGGGATCCGGAAAGATGCTCACGAAGCATATCCCGAAATCAGGATTGAAGATGTATTTATGGCGCTGTTTCGGAAAAAAGGCATAGATGCTGATGAAGTTCTGTCAAGGCATGCGGGACAGTTTTTCCGTATTCTGTCGATGGAACATCTGAAACTGTATAACGGTACGAAAGAAATGCTCTCCGCATTACGGGATGGGGGAAAGAAGGTTTATCTTTTATCGAACGCACAGAAAATATTCACAGAATACGAGATGAATGCACTGGGGATCACGCCATATTTCGACGGTATTTTTATTTCTTCCGAACATGAATGTAAAAAACCGGATGTACGTTTTTTTGAAAAGCTTATCCATACATATGGCATTGAGAGAGACAGAGCTGTCATGGTCGGAAACGACGGCGTATGTGACATAGAAGGGGCGAAGAATGCCGGACTTGCAACTCTGTATGTAAGGACGGAGATATCCCCAAAAGAAGAATTGCCCGGAGCAGACCATGTGCTGAAAAAGATGGATATGAAGCTGATGACAAGGATCCTTTTGACGGAATAAGTTACAGCTTTATTGTAATTTCCGGCGGCACTGTGTATAATAGGATAGGTAAAAACAGAATGCGCTCTTTTTCAAAAGATTTGTTTTTTGGAAAAGGGCGCTTCAATAGAAAGAAGGAAAGATCATGACAAGTACAATATCAAGGGATGAAGCGCTTAAATTACTCAGAAAATATAATAAAGAGCCGTTTCATATCCAGCATGGGATCACAGTTGAGAAGACCATGCGATGGTTTGCCAGGGAACTTGGATATGGCGATGAGGAAGACTACTGGGGGATTACCGGGCTTCTGCATGATATCGATTTTGAAATCTACCCCGAGGAGCACTGCCGGAAAGCTCCGGAGCTTTTAAAGGAAGCTGGAGTGGGAGAAGATATGATCCGCTCAGTCTGTTCCCACGGCTATGGAATCTGCAGTGATATAAAACCGGAGCATGAGATGGAGAAAGTTCTCTTTGCCGCGGACGAGCTGACCGGACTGATCTGGGCGGCTGCCCTTATGCGTCCGTCCAAAAGCGTGTCTGATATGGAAGTATCCAGCGTGAAGAAAAAGTTTAAAGATAAGCGTTTCGCAGCAGGATGCTCGAGGGATATTATCCGTACCGGTGCAGAAAATCTGGGATGGGAATTAAATGAACTCTTTGATAAAACCCTTCGCGCCATGCAGTCCTGTGAGGCGGACATCAGGAAAGAGATGGATGCAATCGAAGGTTAAATAAAACATTTCTGAAACAGGAGAATATAGAAAATGAAATTTAAAGAAACAGATATCTCAACATTAAAATTCAATCCTTTCGACAAGATCAGCAGACAGTGGATGCTGGTCACGGCAGGGGATAATGATTCATCCAATACGATGACGGCAAGCTGGGGCGGCGTCGGGATCATGTGGGGAAAACCTGTAGCAACAGTGTACATCCGCCCTCAGAGATATACAAAAGAGTTTATTGATAAGAATGAGTATTTTACACTGTCGTTTCTTTCGGAAGAGTACCGCAAAGCGCTGAATGTGTGCGGTTCTGTATCCGGAAGGAATGTGGATGACAAATGGCAGGAGGCAGGCCTGCACCCTTATGAGGTTGATGGAACAACTGCAGTGGAAGAGGCGGAAGAGATCTTTGTGTGCAGAAAACTCTATGCTCAGGAGATGGTGCCGGAATGTTTTATCGACGGCGAATGCGACACGAAATGGTATCCGGAAAAGGACTACCATACGATGTACATAGCCGAGATTGTGAAAGTTCTGAAAAAATAAACAGGAGGTACGTCATGAAGATTAATTCATTCTGTCTTACCTGTCTGATCCAGATGCAGGAGTCTCAGATACAGAAGTTTAACGATGAAGATAAGAAAATGAAATATATGAGGGAAGTGCTGGCATTTCTTTCTTCCTGCAATCCGGATTTGTCCGCGCCGGCTCTGGTGAAACCATTGTCAAGAATTTATGAGAAATACTGGGGCAAAAAGGACGGTATGGCAGAAGTGAAAAAAGAGTTTAATGATTTCCTGCTTTCTATGGAATCAGATATAGAGAAGAAAATCAGGGAACATAAGGATTCGTTGGAATCAGCTCTTTGCTATGCGCGCACAGGAAATTATATCGACTATGCCGCGGTAAAAGATATCTCAAAAGAGAAACTGCTGGAACTTTTTGAAAAGCAGGAAAAGTCAGGTCTTGATGCTACAGAGTATGACAGACTTTGTCAGGATCTTGAGAAAGGGAAAAAGCTTGTTTACCTGACCGATAATTGTGGGGAAGTAGTCCTTGACAAAA
Organism: Candidatus Mediterraneibacter surreyensis; assembly: GCA_019118885.1. Classification (GTDB taxonomy): domain Bacteria; phylum Bacillota; class Clostridia; order Lachnospirales; family Lachnospiraceae; genus Mediterraneibacter; species Mediterraneibacter surreyensis. The sequence goes on from DWYB01000022.1 coordinate 27,118, forward strand.
TAGCTCTTAAGATCATTCGGGAGCAGTATCCGAATCTGGAAATAACGGCTCTTGTAAGAGGCGAGCCTGTGGTAAATGACGCAGATCTTGAGGCTGCCTCTTATATAGGACTTGACCGTGTGGTAAAAGTAATGGAGAATGGAAGCGGTATTGGCGGAACAGATTTGGACGATATCAGCGATGAGGCATGTTATGAGATTGAAACAGCGGATGTGATCATCTCAAAGGGTCAGGGAAATTTTGAGACTATCCACGGGTGCGGTCTCAATATTTATTATCTGTTCCTTTGCAAATGTGACTGGTTTGTGAAACGATTTCAGGCAGACCGTTTTCAGGGATTGCTTATAAACGAGAGGAGAATCACGCATGAGGAAAATGCGTCTGCATAAAAGAGAAATTCATGATCCGTCGCTGATAAAAGACATACTGGATGAATGCGACGTCGTACGACTGGGTCTTCATGATGAAGAGGGAATGTTTATCGTTCCGGTCAATTACGGATATGAATTGAAAGACAATAATGGAAATGTAAAAATCACACTGTATTTCCATGGTTCCGGTGAGGGAAGAAAGGCGGATGCGATCAAGGCTGATCCACATGCGGCAATTGAGATGGACTGCAGGCATGAGATCATTACCGGCGATTATACATGCAGTTATTCCTATGCCTATCGCAGTATTATGGGCAGCGGAACAATCGTGAGGCTGGAGGCAGAAAAAGAGAAACGATATGCTCTGGGGAAACTGATGGAGCATATGGCGCCGGAAGCAGAAATCGAGTTCAGTAAAAAGATGCTGGAGAGGACGGATGCATACAGGATCGATGTAGATTATTTTACCGGTAAGGAGCGAAAGAGAAAACAGCAGAGGTCATAAACATTAAGAATTGTAATATCTGCAATTTATATGGTAGAATATGTCTGACAAAACGCAGAAAGGAGAATGCTGATATGGTACATCATATTGTAATGTGGAAGTTTAAGCCGGAGATAGAAGAGGAGAGGAAACCCGAACTGAAGAGAGCGATGAAGGAGAATCTGAGTGCTCTTGTTGGAAAAGTTCCGGGGCTTCTAACAGTTGAATTCGTAGAGAGCCCTCTTGCATCCAGTACTCACGATGTTGCGCTGGTGACTACACTGGAAAAAGCAGAAGATATTGCCGTATATGCTGTACATCCGGATCATGTAACTGTGGCGGATACATATGTGAGACCTTTTGTCACTGAGAGGGCATGCCTGGATTACGAGTAGGAAGCGTATATAGCGGCGCAGTCGGCGATCCGCGTAAAAGTTACATGAATAGGACATTATATGCCGCACATATACTGACTATAAAAGGCGTATGTGTGGCATTTTTATGGAGAGAGAACAGCTCAGGGAGCATCTGGCATCGGCTGCAAGTATGCCGAAAGATGTAGTTATGAAAGCTGCGGTAGTTACCGTACTTGGAAATTTCGAAGTGTGTATTGAGAATTACCGCGGGATAACTGAGTATACGGAATGTCTCGTCCGTGTGCAGACAAAGGGCGGACAGATCAAAGTGACGGGGAAACATCTTCAGGTAGAATATTATACGAATGACGAGATGAAGATCACTGGGAGAATAGAAGCCATTGAACTTGCCGATGGGAGGAGTATACGATGATCCGTACTTTCATTCGTTATCTCAGAGGATATGTAAAGATACGCATTCAGGGCTTTTCGCCGGAGCGTTTCCTGAATATGTGTTCCTACCATCAGATATTTATATGGGGGCTTTCGCCTGACGGGAACGGATACGAAATGTTTTTGAGTATCACTGATTTCAGGAGGCTGAAACCGCTGGTGAAAAAGACTCATACGAAACTTACAGTGACAGGAAGATACGGGTTCCCGTTCTTTCTTTTTCGTTACAGGAAACGGAAATTGTTTTTTGCGGGGCTGTTCCTGTGTATAGTGCTTCTCAGAATATACTCCCTTTTTATTTGGGATATTCACTTTGAAGGAAATGAGAAGTGGCCGGATGAGACACTAACGGAATATCTGTATAGTGTAGGGGTCGCTCCTCTTATGCTGAAAAGTGAAGTGGACTGTCCGGGTATTGTAAAAAATATCAGGAAAGAATATAATGATATCGTTTGGGTATCCGCCTCTTTGGATGGAAACCGTCTTAAAATTCAGATTAAAGAAAATGAAGATATTCTGGATGAAGATCAGGAGAACGGAGAAGAAGAGGTGTCCGGCGAAGAGCGTCCGACTGATCTGATCGCATCTTCGGACGGTGTTGTAACAAGTATTGTAACTCGATCGGGCGTTCCTCAGGTTCATGTGGGGGATCAGGTGAAAAAAGGAGATATTCTTGTACTGGGCCGGGTGGACATCGTAAATGACAGCGGGGAAGTGACAGGATATCAGTATCAGCATGCAGATGCGGACATATATGCTGATACTGAACTGGCCTACACCGACAGTATCTCCAGGATCTATCAGGAAAAAGTACGGGATGGGAAGAAGAAATACCAGCCATATATAAGAATCGGGAACTTCACAATATCAGTAGGGAGCATTTCCTGCAATTATGAACGCAGCGATCTGGCAGTAAGAGAACGGCAGCTTAAAGCGGGAGAGAATTTTTATCTGCCTGTTTCTTACGGGCTCAGGACTGTAACGTCTTATGCATTTGAGGAAAAAACTTATTCGGATGAAGAAGTCAGGGAGATTCTGAGCGCAAATTTTCGGCGATTTTGTGACGAATTGGAGGAAAAAGGTATTCACATACGGGAAAATAGTGTTAAAATACATCTGTATGCCAATTCTGCCGGGGCATCCGGTACTCTCTATCTAAATGAGAGGATCACGAAAGAGGCGGACACAGAAATATTGACGATTGAAAGGAAAGAAACGGATGAGTCTGTCGGAACTGATGATTGATATACCGGCCGAGCATGAAGCGAATGTATTCGGTCAGTTTGACACATATGTCAAGAAACTTGAGCGTACATTTCATGTCACATTGATATCACGTGACGGCAATACGAAGATCGTAGGCGAGACAAATGCGGCACAGAAAGCACAGCGGGTGCTCACCCAGCTTCTTGAACTGTCAAAAAGAGGCAATACAATTACGGAACAGAACGTGGACTATGCTATTTCACTTGTTTTTGAAGATCAGGAGGAAGGCATTGTAGAGATCGACCGGGAACTGATCTGCCATACTCTTCAAGGCAAGCCGATCAAGCCAAAAACTCTGGGACAGAAGAAATATGTAGATGCCATCCGGAAGGATATGATCACATTCGGCCTGGGTCCGGCAGGAACCGGAAAGACTTATCTTGCAATGGCGATGGCCATCACGGCGTTTAAGCGTAATGAGGTCAGCAGGATCATTCTTACCCGTCCGGCGATCGAGGCAGGTGAAAAGCTGGGATTTCTGCCCGGAGATCTGCAGAGCAAGATTGATCCTTATCTCAGGCCGCTTTATGATGCGCTTTATGAAATCATGGGCGCTGACAGTTTTATTAAGAATTCCGAGAAAGGTCTTATCGAAGTCGCACCTCTCGCATATATGAGAGGGCGTACGCTTGACAATGCATTTATTATATTGGATGAGGCGCAGAATACGACTCCGGCTCAGATGAAGATGTTTCTGACCAGGATCGGTTTCGGCTCCAAAGTGGTTATTACCGGTGATTCTACCCAGAAAGATCTGCCGTCCGGTACGACATCAGGTCTCGATGTGGCGGTCAAAGTCGTGAAAGATCTGGAAGGGATCAGTATCTGTACACTGACAAGCAAAGATGTTGTCCGTCATCCTCTGGTACAGAAGATCGTAAAGGCATATGAAGAATATGAGAAAAAGACTACATCAAAGTCCAGAGGAAATGCCAGGAGGAAAAGATCATGAGTCTGTATATAGAGACAGAGGGAACTATCTGTTTTTCCTTTGACATAGAAGAAGTCGCACGCCTTGTTATTGATGCTGCACTGGATATTGTACAGTGTCCGTATGAGGCGGAGATCAATCTTCTTCTGACACATGATGACGAGATCCATGAGATGAACCGTGAACACAGAGGGATTGACCGGCCAACGGACGTCCTGTCATTCCCGATGCTGGAGTTTGCTGTTCCAGGCGACTTCACTGAGATTAGCGAGGATGCAGAAGATATCTTTAACCCGGAATCGGGCGAACTGATGCTGGGGGATATTGTTATATCTGTCGACAGGGTTCTGACTCAGGCGGAGGAATACGGGCATTCATCCAGACGGGAATATGCTTTCCTGATCGCTCACAGTATGCTACATCTGTGCGGTTATGACCACATGGAGGAGGATGAGCGGGCGCTGATGGAAGAGAAACAGAGGGAGATTATGGAGAAGATTAATATTCTGCGATAACAAGGAGGACTTATATGTCTGATACACCAAGGAATAATAAAACAAAATCCCGCGGGAATGATTATATCGTTCAGGGCTCGATCCTGGCGGCGGCGGCGGTGATTACGAAAGTGATCGGCGTTGTCTATCGTATTCCGCTGACGAATCTCCTTGGAGATGAAGGAAATGGTTTCTACGGATATGCCTATCAGGTATATGCGTTTGCCCTTATGATCTCTTCACTGAGTCTTCCGACTGCGGTATCCAAGATCGTTTCCATGAGGGTTTCCGTAGGACAGAAACGAAATGCTTTCCGTGCATTTATATGTTCTCTCGTATTTGCTGTTATTATTGGATTCATTATATCTGTTGCCATTTTCTTTGGCGCTGGAGCAATCTCTGAACATATTATGAAAGCGCCTCTTAGTGTTTATGCCCTGAAAGTGCTTGCGCCAGGATTGTTTATCGTGGCTGTCATGGCAGTGCTCAGGGGATATTTCCAGGGATTGGGAACGATGATGCCTACAGCTGTTTCTCAGGTCATTGAACAGCTTATCAATGCGGTTGTGAGTATAGTAGGCGCAGGTGTTCTGTTTGGAATCGGTACCCGTGCAGGTGAGAAGGCGGGCGAAGAGCTTCTTGGCCCAGCGTACGGAGCAGCCGGCGGAACACTGGGAACTGTTATGGGAGCGCTTGCAGGGCTTCTGTTCCTTCTGTTTGTACTCTGGCTGTTCAGAGGCGGGATCAAAAGACAGCTGAAACGTGACCGTTCCAGAAAGAAAGAAGCTTATTCTACGATATTAAAAGCGCTTATCCTCACTGCGGTTCCGGTGATTTTCAGTACGGCAATCTATAATATTAACCAGATCATAGACCTGACGGTATTTAATCATATCATGTCATGGCAGGGATTTTCTGAACAGGAATACATGGCTCTGCAGGGAATATATACAGGAAAATACGATCCTCTGATCAATGTGCCTCTGTCTATTCCTTCAGCAGTCAGCGCTTCCATTGTTCCCACGCTGACTGCGGCGGTTATGAACAGGCAGAGAAAGAAAGTACACTATCAGATTGATCAGACTCTGCGTATTGCCACGATCATTACGATCCCGAGCTGTGTGGGAATCGCAGTGCTGGCGTCTCCTCTTATGGTTCTGCTGTATAATGACGGCAGTGCAACGCCGGCCAACCTGCTTATGCTGGGGGCTATCGTCATCGTTTTGTACGGATGGTCGTCGATCACAAATTCGGTCCTGCACGGGCTCAACTACATGTCCAGCCCGGCAAAAAATGCAGCCGTTGCCCTTGTGATTCATCTTGCGGCTTTCGTAGTTATGCTGGTGGCTTTTCGGATGAACGTATATGCGCTGGTTGGAAGCAATATTGTATTTGCCCTTATCATGTGCGTGCTGAATCAGTTAAAGATCCGGAAAGTATGCGGGTATAAGATCAATATCAGACACATGTTCCTGAAGCCGTTTCTTGCGGCGCTGGTGATGGGAATTGTTACATATGTTATCTGGTTTGTACTTGATTTTCTGATAGGAGGCCGGGTGATCCCGACAGTGATCGCAATCTGTGTGGCGATAGTGGTCTATGTAGTGCTGATCCTTAAGATGGGCGCACTTTCAGAAGATGATATACTTTCTCTTCCGATGGGAGCAAGACTTCTGAGATACAGCCGCAGATTTCATCTCATTCCCGAGTCGAATGAGTCGGATGAGGATGAAGATATAATTGAATAAAATATGCAAAAAAGCCAATAATGTATGAAAAAAGGATGTGGAAACCATGAAGACAAAATACATTGTTGGCTTTTCTGCTGCTGTTCTGATCATCGGAGCGCTGCTCACAGCCGGATACAGGATATCATATGAACGTGTTATAGAGCGAAATGCCGCTCTGAACAACGAAGTGTCGGATACTCGCAGTATCACCGCGGAGGGAGAGGCCGTGGATGAAAACACCGGGGCAGAAGAGGGATACTATCTCTGTGAGATGCAGGGCTTTGTCGTAGTATACCTCAGTGATAAACAGACGATCTATGAGATGACGGAAATCCCTCTTACGGATCTTCCGGAGGAGGTCCAGCAGGAGATTGCAGCAGGAAAATATATCGCGACAAAGGAAGAACTGTACGGATTTCTGGAAAATTATTCAAGCTGACAAACATAAGAAATTATGTGGGAATCCCTTTTCTCCCGGATTGACGGCTGGACGAACAGTGGCAAATAGTGTATAATACACTCCGGCAAATGGAAATGTAGATCAGGCAGATCACAGTAAGAATAGATAGTGAAAGGATCGGTCATGGACAGACAGAAGATAAACAGGATTAATGAACTGTATCGGAAATCAAAAGCAGAGGGGCTTACGGAGGCAGAGCGCAAGGAGCAGAAGATCCTGCGTATGGAATACCTGGAGTCTGTAAAGAGAAATCTGCGCGTACAGCTGAACAATATCGACATTGAAGAAAAAGACGGAACGGTAGTGAATCTTGGTGAAAAGTACGGAAACAAAGAAGGAAATTAGGGAAAAGTATCGAAAGATCAGGAAGCAGATTCGCCCGGAGACCAGAAAATTTGCTGACGTACAGATAGCAGAACGGCTTTTCAACTATTCAATGTATCAGGAAGCACACTTTATCTACTGCTATATGTCTTTCAAAGACGAGGCGGATACGGCATCGATCATAGACAAGTCGCTCAGGCTCGGGAAGCAGGTGGCCCTCCCAAGAGTCAGCGGCAAGAGAAAGATGGAATTCTTTTTGATCAATGGACAGAAAGATCTGGCTGCAGGATTCATGGGAATAAGAGAACCGGCGGCACACTGTCTGCCCGCCCCGTCTCCGGCTGAAGATGCGCTTGTCCTGCTGCCGGGACTGGCATTTGACCGAAGCGGGGCAAGACTGGGATATGGAGGCGGCTTTTACGATGCGTATCTGGCGAAGCATGCCGGCTGCAGAAAAGCGGCCCTTGCATATTCTGTGCAGATCGCGCCGACAATACCGACAGAACCTGCCGATGTAAAAACTGATGTGATTATTACAGAAAAGGAGTTGATCATATGCTCCCAGGACTTCCGGGAGATCCGGTAATACTTTTAAGCGTCATCAACACAAAACTGAGAGATTATTATCCTTCATTGGATGCGCTCTGCGATGATATGCAGATCGACAGAAAAGAACTTTCAGACAGACTTGGTATGATCGATTATACATATGATGCGGGAAGAAATCAGTTTGTATAATAAAAAGTACTTGCAAGAATAATTTTATTATAAGTAGATTACATAAGAATGGAAGGTAATATGGAGAATTTATACAGCACTGCCGAACAAAACGGGAATATTCCAGCAACGGAACCGGAACGGCAGTATTATTTTATTGATAAAGCACGAAAATTATTGGAACAGAGGAGCAAAGATGCGGGACGTCCTCTGACTTTCTGCGTTACGACTTTCGGATGCCAGATGAATGCGCGCGACTCGGAAAAGCTGGTCGGAATTCTTGAACAGATCGGATATGTTGAAGAAAGCGACGAAGAGAAGGCAGACTTTGTCATTTATAATACGTGCACGGTACGCGAGAATGCAAATCAGCGAGTTTACGGACGGCTAGGTCAGTTGGGCAGGATTAAGAAAAAGAATCCGCATATGATGATCGCCCTTTGCGGCTGTATGATGCAGGAGCCGGAAGTTGTCGAAAAACTGAAGAAAAGTTACCGTTTTGTCGACCTGATTTTTGGAACACACAATATCTATAAATTTGCAGAGCTTCTTGAGACGCATATGGAGTCCGGGCGAATGGTGATCGACATCTGGAAAGATACGGACAAGATCGTGGAAGATCTGCCGGTGGAGAGAAAGTACCCCTTTAAGTCCGGAGTCAATATTATGTTCGGATGCAATAACTTCTGCAGCTATTGTATCGTGCCCTATGTCCGCGGCAGAGAAAGAAGCCGTGATCCGAAAGCAATCATACGCGAGATTGAGAAACTTGTAGCCGATGGCGTAGTCGAAGTCATGCTCCTTGGGCAGAATGTGAATTCTTATGGGAAGACACTGGAAGATCCGATCACGTTCGCTCAGTTACTGCAGGAGATCGAGAAGATTGACGGTCTGGAACGTATCCGTTTCATGACCTCACATCCGAAAGATCTCTCGGATGAACTGATCCGTGTTATGGCAGAGTCGAAGAAGATCTGCCGTCACCTGCATCTTCCGGTGCAGTCGGGAAGTAACAGGATACTTGAGAAGATGAACCGCAGATACACGAAAGAGGGATATCTGGATCTGGCAAAACGTATTAAAAGTGCAATACCGGATATTTCTTTGACTACGGACATTATCGTAGGGTTTCCAGGGGAGACGGAAGAAGATTTTCAGGAGACTCTGGATGTAGTCAGAAAAGTTCGCTACGACAGTGCGTTTACTTTTATCTATTCAAAACGTACGGGTACTCCTGCCGCTGTGATGGAAGATCAGGTGCCGGAAGACGTGGTAAAAGACAGGTTCAACAGACTGCTCAAAGAAGTCCAGGATATCTCAGCCGAAGTGTGCGCTGCCCATGAAGGGACCGTACAGACCGCGCTGGTAGAATCCATAAACGATCACGACAGCAGCCTGGTGACAGGCCGTCTTAGCAACAACCTGCTCGTTCACTTCCCCGGAGACGCCTCCATGATCGGAAAATTTTATCAGGTGAGGCTGAATGAGTGCAGGGGGTTCTACTATATTGGGGAACAAATAAAATAAATTTGTGTTTGTTGTATAGATTATTCTGTTAAAAATAGAAAAACTGCAGGGCCTGAATTACGGGCGCTGAGGGAAGCGGATACTGTAACGCCATGCCGGCCCGCTTCACCTCATCCCCTGGAATCCCTGTAACAAAAAAGGAAATGCTCGTCCATTGGAACTTGCATTTCCTTTTTCTAACAGGGAGAACCAGGTGTATTCGGAACGCTCCTGCCTTAATGCATGGCTGATACAGTATCCGCTTCTCTCAGCTGGCGTATCAGACATCAGTTTTTTGATTATCTACAGTGTATCCTATAAACAAACATTCTTAAAAACGGGAAGAAATGGGAGCTTTATCGAACAAGCTCCGGTCTCTTCCCGTTTCTATGAGTATTTGTTCAGAGATTGTTGCGATTATCGGATGGAAAATCTATCGATTGGATGAACCAGCAAAAAGACGGAACTGCATGAGCCATGCGTGAAGGCAGGAGCGTTCCGAAAAGCATTTGTTCTGGATGTTAGGCGAAAGAAAATGGGAGTTCCAATGAATGAGCATTTTCTTTCGCCGTTACATCCATTCAAATCTTTGAGGTAGAGCAGGCCGGCATGGCGATGCAGTTTCGTCTTTTTTGCGTCCTCTAAACGATGTAATATTTTACATCGGAACATTATATAATCTCTGCAACAAACACAAATTTTTTAAGCATATTTTCATCTCCTCCACATATATTGTGTAAAGAGGTGGACAAGATGGAAAGAAGTGATAGAAGACAGAAAACAGGAAGAGGGGAACAGATACTGAGTATTCTGGCCAAAAGTATAAGAAAGATCATACAGGAAGATGAACCGGATTTCAGAAAGCTGCAGGAAATACGACTTCGGACAGGACAGCCGGTCCGGGTCATATACAGCAACAGGGAGAGGGTTTTGCCGTCGGAGACGGCTCCGCATATGGTTACTAAAGAAGAAATGAGGGAGACAATGGACTATATCAGCCATTACTCCCTCTATGCATTTGAAAATGAGTTGAAGCAGGGGTTTCTCACGATCGAAGGAGGGCACAGAGTAGGCGTGGCGGGGAAAGTGATTATGGAAGAAGAGAAAGTAAAGAACATTCAGTACATATCATCTGTCAATATCAGAATATCTCATGAGGTGATCGGCTGTGCGGACAATCTGCTCCCGTATATCACGAAGAATAAGCAGGTATGCCATACCCTGATCATATCTCCGCCATGCTGTGGAAAGACGACGCTGATCCGGGATCTGATCCGGCAGATATCGGACGGGAATCAATATGTAAAGGGATGTTCTGTGGGGGTGGTGGATGAGCGTTCGGAACTGGGCGGATGTTATCTTGGAATCGCGCAGAATCATCTGGGATCCAGGACGGATATTCTGGACTGCTGCCCGAAAGCGGAAGGGATGATCATGTTGATTCGCTCTATGGCTCCTCAGGTGATCGCTGTCGATGAGATCGGAAGCCGGGAAGATATACATGCTGTCGAATATGCGATGCAATGTGGATGTAAGCTGATAGCGAGCGTACACGGCCTGGATATGGAAGAAGCGAAAAACAAGCCTGTGCTCGGAGAATTAATCCGGCGGAGGATGTTCGAACGGTATGTGGTTCTCGGAAACGGTGAACATCCGGGAGTGATCCGGGGAATCTATGATGAGCGGGGGAGTGTTCTGTGCAGAGAGTGATAGGGGGGATTCTGATTTTGACGGCAACGACCGGGGCAGGATATGTTTACTCCAAAGAGCTAAAAGCCTACCTGAAAAAGATGCTGTATCTGCGATATATATTCAGTCTGATAAAAGGAGAGATCGCATATACTCATGCACCGCTGCCGGAGATCTTTAAAGAAGTGGGCAGAAGGATAAAGAATCCTTTTAGCACGTGGCTTCTGGAAACAGCAAAGACAATGGAAAAGAGAGAGGAAACGGGATTCGCCAGAGCCTGGAGCCGCTGTGTCGACAAGTATTTAAAAGAGCTGGGATTAAAGCGTGAACATTCGATTTTCATAAAAGAGGCGGGCACGTTTCTGGGCAGCCTGGAGAGCGATACGCTGGATCATACACTCCAGATGTACTTGAACCGGATGGATCTGGAAATCGAGAAGATCAGAGAAAATCTTGCGGCAAAAACAAGGATCGGAAGCTGCCTCGGCGTAATGAGCGGAGTATTCCTGATTGTGATTCTGCTCTGAGTTGGGAGGAGACATGGATATTAATCTTATCTTTCGAATAGCAGCGGTAGGGATACTCGTATCAATTTTGAGCCAGGTGTTAAAACACAGCGGCAGAGAAGAACAGGCTTTCCTGGCAAGCCTTGCAGGGCTGATCCTGGTACTGTCATGGGTTCTTCCTTATATTTACGATCTGTTCCAGACGATCCGTCAGTTGTTTGCCTTATAGCGGACAGGAGGGAAAAAGATGACTATGATACAGGCAGGGATCATCGGAGTAGTAGGGGCGGTCCTGGCAATACAGTTAAAGGCCGGAAAATCAGAGTACGGCATCTATATCTGTGTGGCGACAGGAGTGATTCTGTTTGCGATGATCATAGACAGGCTGGCAGTTTTTATTAATACACTCGAACAGATTACTTCATATATCGATCTGGACTCAGGCTATCTTTCCACTATGTTCAAAATGATCGGTATCACATATATTGCGGAATTTTCCTCCGGTATCTGTAAAGACGCCGGATATCAGACGCTTGCAGGGCAAATTGAGATATTCGGGAAACTGACGATACTGATACTGGGGCTTCCGGTACTGCTGGCTCTGCTGCAGACAATCCAGGAGTTTTTGTCATGAGAGGGAAAAAAGCTCAGTTTCTGTTTACGATACTGCTGGTACTGATCGTATTCGGCCTTGGAACCAGAATTGTAAATGCGGCAGAGGAGGATGAAAGTGAGATTTCGGAACAGGAGCTGGATATTCTACAGGAAGAAGTGCAGGATGCTCTGATGGCGGAATTTGATTTCGACGAGATAGAAAAAAGTCTGAACCAGATGTTTCCGCAGGAGAAAATCACTTTCAGCGAGGTGCTATCGTCATTGCTGTCAGGTGATATGGAGAATACCCTGCACGTGTTTTTCCGGTTCCTTGCCGATCAGGTGTTTTATGAATTTGATTATAACAGAAGAAGTCTTGTATATATGCTCTTGACTGCACTGACCGCGGCCATATTCAGTAATTTCGCCGGAGCGTTCCGGAGCAGACAGATAGCGGATATCAGTTTTTATGTGATGTATATGCTGCTGATCACATTATGTCTTACAGCCTTTCAGACATCAGCAGCAGGTCTGGAAGAGAAATTGGATTCTCTTGTCGGCTTTATGAGAGTGCTGTGTCCGAGCTATTTCCTTGCGGTTGCTCTGACTTCGGGCAGTGTGACATCACTTTTTTTCTATAACGTTATTCTTTTCCTGATTTATGTGATAGAACTGGTGATTGTCCGCTTTCTGCTTCCGGTTGTAAATATTTACATTATGGTGAGAGTGCTTGGCAATCTGACCGGGGAAGATTTTCTTTCCGAACTGGCGGATCTGATAAAAAAGATCGTATCCTGGATATTAAAGACTCTTCTTGTCTGTGTGGTCAGCATTAATGTGATCCAGGGCCTCCTGGCCCCTGCGATCGACGCAGTTAAGCGCAGTGCCATTACCCGGACTGCAGAGGCGCTGCCCTGGGTGGGAAACGCCATCGGAGGAGCGGCAGAGGTGGTGCTGGGTACGGCTGTCCTGATTAAGAACGGGATTGGTATGGCGGGAGCGCTGATCTCCATTTCAATCTGCGCTGTTCCGATCCTGCAGATGCTTGTTATGGCATTTCTTTATAAGCTTGCTGCGGCAGTTGTGCAGCCGGTATCAGACAAGAGAATAACTACTTGTATCAGCGGAGTCAGCGAGGGATATGAAATCATGGTAAAGGTTATATTTACAGCTGGTATGCTCTTTCTGCTCACTATAGCTATTGTTGCCGCATCTACTTCATGAATGATCATGGGCATGGCAGAAAGGAGGAGATAACTTGTTTCAGCAGATATACGGGTGGATTCAGAATATTACGGTATATCTTATTGTCACGGCAGCCGTGATGCATGCGATACCCGGAAAAGATTACGGAAGATATATACGCTTTTTTTCCGGACTTATCCTGATCCTCCTGCTGGCAACCCCAATCCTGAATCTTACGGATATGAAGGTCAGATTTGATACTCTTTATAGAAACAGCGAATATGAGCTGGATAGACAGGAAATCGAGAAAGCAGAAGAATTCTATATAAATTCCGGACTGTCCTCATATATGCAGGCAGAGGAAAAAGATGATCCGGATGATAAAATCCGTGAGGATACTCAGATCAATGTGGGGGAGATAGAGATTGGACGTGAATAAATGGAAAGAGCGGCTCCAGAGCCTGTGGGCGGGAGAGAAGCTTCCGAAAAAGAATCATCTGTTGATCCTGTTCCTTATCGGCATGCTTTTATTCGTTGCTGTTTTTCCGTTTCCGACGTCAAACAGATCAGAGGAAGCAGAGAGTGGAGAGGAGGCATCCATTATAAGTCAGGATAGTGGAATAATGGGGGAATATGAAGCATATCTTGAAGAGAGAACTGCGGATATCTTAAGACAGGTTGACGGAGTAGGCGAAGTGACGGTGATGATCACTCTGAAATCAGGCAGTCAGAAGATCATAGAGAAGGATCAGTCAAGTACGGCACAGACTACGGAAGAAGCGGACAGTACCGGAGGCACCCGTTCCGTGGAAGATACTTCATCCGATAAAACAAGTATTTACGAACAGAATTCAGACGGATCTTCCACACCATATGTAAGCAAAGAAATGACGCCGGAGATCGAGGGGGTGGTAGTGATCGCGGACGGAGGAGACAATGCAGTAGTAGTCGAGAGTATTACTGAGGCGGTTCAGGCATTATTTGGCGTTGAGGCGCATAAGATTAAAATAATGAAACGGGCTTGATACATAGAAGGAGGATGGAGAAAGTGAAACGTTTGTTTAAAAAGAACCAGATCATTATCGCGACGCTGGCGGTTATGATCGCTATCGCCGGATACCTGAACTATTCCGGCGTCCTGTTCGGAGATACCGAGGGTACAGCCGAGGCCAATGCAGATCTTGCCAATCAGGAGCTGCTCGACATCTCGGAAGATGATATTGAGACGTCTACAGAAGATATTGCGAGCAATGATTCGGATGTGGAAGGAACGCCGGGAGAAGCAGTTCTTACAAGTGGAACGGCCGAGACTACAGTGGCACAGGCAAAAGTGACAAGAGAGCAGGTGAGAGCGCAGAATAAAGAAACCCTGCAGTCTATCATTGACAATACGAATCTGACAGATGCGGAGAAACAGGATGCTGTGGACCAGATGGTTAAAATGACGGAGATAGCAGAACAGGAGGCGGCTATCGAAACGTTGATGGCATCTAAAGGATTTACGGAGTCGGTAGTCAGTCTGGACGCCGATTCGGCGGATGTAGTAGTAAAAGCTGACGAACTGACAGACGCAAACCGTGCTCAGATTGAGGATATCGTGACGCGAAAGACTGAAATAGCTCCGGAAAATATCGTGATCACACCTATTCATGAGTAAATTCGGATTAATTATGGCTCCTGAAGTCCGTGAATGGTTGAAGTCTCGGAACAGATATGCTAAACTGAATAAGCATGCCCGGAGATGGATCCGGGATCATCAGAGGCGCCGGTGAAAAAGACCGGCGCTGCTGTGCTGTCAGGAAATATCTCATATCTAAAGGAAAAGGAGTTCATATGTCTGATATTAAAAATGAAATAAAAAAGAGAAGAACATTTGCTATTATTTCTCATCCGGATGCAGGTAAGACTACTCTGACAGAGAAGTTTCTGCTCTACGGCGGAGTGATCAATACAGCCGGATCGGTAAAGGGAAAAGCCACGGCCAAGCATGCTGTGTCCGACTGGATGGAGATTGAAAAGGAGAGAGGTATCTCTGTAACCTCTTCTGTCCTGCAGTTTAATTACGATGGATACTGTATCAATATTCTGGATACTCCGGGACATCAGGATTTCTCAGAGGATACGTACCGTACTCTGATGGCGGCCGACTCTGCGGTCATGGTGATCGACGCTTCCAAGGGCGTTGAGGCGCAGACGAGAAAACTGTTCAAGGTATGTGCCATGAGACACATTCCGATTTTTACTTTTATTAATAAAATGGACAGGGATGCGAAAGATACGTTTGATCTGCTGGATGATATTGAGAAAGAGCTGGGAATCCCTACTTGCCCGATTAACTGGCCGATCGGCTCAGGCAAGGCGTTTAAGGGGGTATATGATCGTCAGAAGAAAGAAGTGGACCTGTTCTCCGATACCAGAAAAGGAACGTCTGTGGGCGAGGTGAAGAAAGTCTCAATCAACAATCCTGAGGTGGACTGGCTGATCGGTACAGAGGCAAAAGTCACGCTGGAAGAGGAGATTGAGCTTTTGGACGGCGCATCAGCGGAATTCGATCAGGAGCTTGTAGATAAAGGACAGCTCTCACCGGTATTTTTCGGGTCTGCCCTGACTAATTTCGGCGTAGAGACATTCCTGAAGCACTTCCTTGATATGACGACGTCTCCGCTTCCGCGTATGTCCGATCATGGCGAGATCGATCCGATGAAAGAGGAGGATTTTTCGGCGTTTGTATTTAAGATTCAGGCCAATATGAACAAGGCTCACAGAGACAGGATCGCATTTATGAGAATCTGCTCCGGTGAGTTTGATGCCGGAATGACAGTCTATCATGTACAGGGGGGCAAGGATGTAAGACTCTCCCAGCCTCAGCAGATGATGGCGAGCGAAAGGAAGATCATCGACAAGGCTTATGCGGGAGATGTTATCGGCGTTTTTGATCCGGGTATTTTTTCCATTGGAGATACGCTGACTACATCAAAGGAAAAGTTTGCCTATGAGGGAATTCCTACATTTGCACCCGAGCATTTTGCAAGAGTGCGCCAGGTAGACACGATGAAGAGAAAACAGTTTGTCAAGGGTATCAACCAGATTGCCCAGGAAGGTGCGATCCAGATCTTTCAGGAGTACAATACCGGCATGGAGGAGATTATTGTCGGAGTTGTGGGCGTACTGCAGTTTGACGTGCTGAAATACAGGCTGAAAAATGAATACAACGTGGAGATTATTCTGGAGAATCTTCCGTACGAGCATATCCGTTGGATCGAAAATGAAAATATTGATTTGGATCATGTGAGCGGAACATCTGATATGAAGAAAATCAAAGACTTGAAAGGCCGGCCGCTTCTACTGTTTGTTCATGAGTGGAGCATCCGCATGACACAGGAACGTAATGAGGGACTCATCCTTTCGGAATTCGGCCGCTCGTAAAGGTTTTCCTTTGCAAATGTTGGGATATTTGCTATAATGGGGAAAGAAATTAGACAAAACGGGAGGTTTTGAAGATGGCTAAGGACGAAAGAAACACTTATACGATACAGAACGAGGCAAGCCTCGGCGAAGTGAAGATCGCCGATGAAGTTGTTGCGATCATAGCGGCGCTGGCGGCAACAGAAGTTGAAGGAGTTGCTTCCATGGCCGGCAACATCACCAATGAGGTAATCGGAAAACTTGGGATCAAGAACCTTTCAAAAGGTGTAAAAGTGGATGTTCTGGAAGGCGTGGTAACCGTATCACTTGCCTTGAACATTAAATACAATTACAGTATTGTCGATGTGACCGGAAAAGTTCAGGAGAAAGTAAAGAATGCAGTGGAGAATATGACGGGACTTGAGGTGGCTGATGTCAATATCAAAGTTGCCGGGGTCGAGATGGAGAAACAGGACTGATCCGTTTGGGGCATTATTGCAAATTATATGCCCGGTGTTGTATAATAGAGGATGTCGCAAGACATCCTTTTTCTATAGTTATTACAGAAGGAGAAAATTACCATGACAAGATCAGAACTGAGAGAGCATGTTTTTAAGATGCTTTTCCAGATTGAATTTAATGATTCCGCAGATATGCCGGATCATGTGAAAAATTATTTTGAGACGCTGGAAGACGCCAGAGAACAGGATAAAGACTATATTAAGAAGAAATATGAGGCTGTGGTTTCCCATGTGGGTGAGATCGACAGTCTGCTTAATGATACGGCAAAGGGATGGAAGACTTCGAGAATGAGCAAAGTGGATCTTACGATTCTGCGACTTGCCGTTTATGAGATGAAATGGGATGACGATGTACCTGAGGGCGTTGCTATCAATGAAGCGGTTGAACTGGCAAAAAGATTCGGCGGTGAGAGCAGTTCATCATTTGTAAACGGTATACTCGGAAAATTGGCGAAACAGGAGTCCTGAACATGAGAAATGTTTATACGGTGCGGCAGGTGAATTCCTATATTAAAAATATGTTCACCCAGGATTTCATGCTGAGCCGTATCTATGTCAAAGGGGAAGTCTCCAACTGTAAATATCATACATCGGGGCATATATATTTTTCGTTAAAAGACGAGTCCGGCACGATCGCCTGCGTTATGTTCGCAGGCCACAGGTCAGGGCTTTCTTTTCGACTGCAGGATGGTCAGCAGGTGATCACCTTGGGATCCGTCAGTGTATATGAGAGGAGCGGTCAGTATCAGCTTTATGCGAGGGAGATTATTTTAGACGGAGCCGGCGCTCTCTATGAGAAGTTCGAGGCGCTCAAGAAAGAGCTTTCCGAGATGGGAATGTTTGCTCCCGAATATAAACAGCCTATCCCCAAATATATCCGAACACTGGGAATTGTCACTGCTCCGACAGGTGCTGCTGTCAGAGATATCATAAATATTGCCGGACGGCGGAATCCTTATGTACAGCTTATTCTGTATCCTGCCCAGGTGCAGGGGGATGGAGCTGCACAGAGCATTATCAGGGGAATTCATGCACTGGAGAAAAAGAAAGTTGATGTGATGATCGTGGGCCGAGGCGGCGGCAGTATCGAGGATCTTTGGGCGTTTAACGAGGAATCGGTAGCCCGGGCTGTCTTTGAATGCAGCGTGCCGGTAATCTCAGCGGTTGGTCATGAGACAGATACGACGATCACAGACTATGTGGCGGATCTGCGGGCGCCGACTCCGTCAGCGGCTGCAGAACTGGCAGTATATAATTACAGAGAGGCGGAAGAACAGATCCGAACATACTATGAAATGCTCAAAAAGCGTATCGAGATGAAGATATCAGAGAAAAGATCTGTTCTTGAACGCTTTAAGATGCAGCTCAATTATGCGCATCCGAGACAGAAACTAAACGAGAACCGGCAGTATGCAGCTGATCTGGAAAACCGTCTCCGGATGTTGATGAACAATCGTCTGGAGAAAGAAAAACATAGACTGGCGATCTGTGCGGAGAGGATGAAAGGGCTCTCTCCACTTGAAAAGCTAAGTCAGGGATATTCCTATGTACAGACTCCTCAGGGAGAAAATATCCGCAGCGTTACACAGGTGCACCCTGACTCTGAAATTGAAATTTATGTGAAAGACGGAAAGATCAGTGCAATGGTGACAGGGCTTAAGAAAGAGCCTGACAACAGGTGAAGGAGACGCTGAAGTGGAAGAAATAAAACAGGAAATGGAAAATAAAGAAAATCTGGAGGAAATGTTTCAGAATCTGGAGGCGGTCATTAAAGAAATGGAAGAAAGCGATGTGACACTGGAACATTCTTTTGACCTTTATAACAAAGGAATGACCCTTTTGAAAAAATGCAGCAAGACGATCGATGAAGTAGAAAAGAAAGTTCTTGTTCTGGACGAAGATGGAGAGACGCATGAATTTTAAGGAAGAATATCAGAAAAGAGTAAACTCAATAGAGGAGATATTGAAGATGTATCTGCCGGCACAGGCGGGATATCAGAAGATCATTACAGAAGCCATGGAGTACAGTCTGATGGCCGGCGGGAAACGGATCCGCCCGATGCTGATGGGAGAGTTTTATAAACTCTTCGGCGGGGAAGGACGGCTGATTGAACCTTTTATGGCAGCAATTGAAATGATTCATACGTATTCGCTTGTACATGATGATCTTCCGGCTATGGATAATGATGATTACCGCCGGGGCAGAAAGACGACCCATGTGGTTTATGGTGAAGATATGGGAATCCTTGCAGGAGACGCCCTTCTTAACTATGCATTTGAGACAGCATGCACGGCTTTTGATCTGGAACCTGATAAGAGCCGTGTGATCGGACGTGCTCTTAAGATTCTGGCAGAAAAGGCCGGGATCCATGGAATGATCGGCGGTCAGGTGGTGGATGTAAAAGAGTCCGGACACAGTATATCAGCGGATATGCTTGATTTCATCTATCGTCTGAAGACGGGCGCACTGATCGAGTCTTCAGTCATGATCGGCGCAGTTTTAGCGGGAGCGTCCGAAAAAGAGGTCTTACAGGTTGAATCAGTAGCGGCAAAGGTGGGGATGGCGTTCCAGATCCAGGATGATATCCTTGATGTCACAAGCACTACAGAGATGCTTGGAAAGCCGGTCCACAGTGATGAGAAAAATGAAAAGACCACTTATGTGACTTTAAAGGGTACCGATGAATCCGGCAGAGAAGTAGAACGTCTGACAACCGAAGCTCTCGGTGAGCTGAAAGAACTAGGACGTGAAAACGAGTTCCTGAATAAACTGCTGGAATGGCTCGTGTACAGAGAAAAATAAACGGGAATAACAAGGAGGATCGTTATGGTACTTGAAATGATCCGGCAGGCAAATGATATAAAGAAATTAAATGACGAACAGCTGAAGCTGCTCGCTGAAGAGATCCGTCAGTTTCTGATCGAGAAGATCAGCAGGACCGGAGGCCATCTTGCATCGAATCTGGGCGTTGTGGAGCTTACGATGGCTTTGCATCTGACGCTTGATTTTCCGGAAGATAAACTGATCTGGGATGTGGGCCATCAGTCCTATACTCATAAGCTGCTCACCGGGCGCAGAGATGGATTTGACCAGCTGCGCAAATATGGAGGTATGAGCGGCTTCCCGAAAAGAAAGGAAAGCGACTGTGACGCCTTTGATACCGGGCACAGCTCCACGTCTATTTCCGCAGGCCTCGGCTACGTGGCGGCCCGTGAACTCAAAGGAGAGAATCACAATGTGATATCCGTGATCGGCGACGGCTCCCTCACAGGCGGTATGGCCTATGAAGCTCTTAATAATGCGTCTCGACTGAAGAGTAATTTTATCATCGTTTTAAATGACAACAATATGTCCATATCAGAAAATGTCGGCGGCATGTCCAGGTATCTGAACGGTCTTAGGACAGCCCAGGCTTATACAGATATCAAGAAGGGCGTTGAAGATACTCTGAAGAAGATTCCGCGCAAAGGAGACAGGATCGTCAGTCAGCTTCGAAAGACCAAGAGCGGGCTTAAACAGTTGATCGTACCGGGGATGTTCTTCGAGGATATGGATATCACTTATCTAGGTCCGGTCGACGGCCATGATATTCGCAAACTTGTAAAGGTATTAAACGAGGCGAAACGGGTGGATCACGCCGTGCTGGTCCATGTGATCACTAAGAAGGGAAAAGGCTATCCGCCGGCAGAGGAAAATCCGGCAAAATTTCACGGCACAGGTCCCTTTGATATCGAAACCGGAGAACCCAAAGACGTCAGCTCTACAGACAGCTATACACAGGTTTTCTCAAAAGTATTGACGGATATTGCAAGAAAAGATGACAAAGTGGTTGCAATCACGGCAGCCATGGCTGACGGAACAGGGCTTTCGACGTTTGCCAGGCATTTTCCGAACAGATTTTTCGATGTGGGAATCGCAGAGGAGCATGCGATGACTTTTGCGGCGGGACTTGCCGCGGGAGGCATGAAGCCGGTATTTGCTGTCTATTCCTCTTTTTTGCAGCGCGCCTATGATCAGACGCTTCACGACGTCTGTCTCCAGAACCTGCCTGTTGTGATCGCGGTAGACCGGGCAGGACTTGTGGGAAGCGACGGTGAAACGCACCAGGGGGTTTTTGATCTGTCCTTCCTGTCCACAATCCCGAATATGACGGTGATTTCTCCCAAAAACAGATGGGAGATGGCTGATATGCTGCGCTTTGCTGTAGATTTTCCTTATCCCATTGCCATTCGTTATCCACGCGGCAGCGCATATGAAGGAATGAAAAATTTCAGGGCGCCTGTCGAATACGGAAAAAGCGAACTCCTTTATGAGGAGGAGGATATTGCTGTTATTTTCGTAGGGCATATGGCCGAACTTGCCGACCGTGTCAGACGGGAACTGAAAAAGACCGGTTACAGCTGCAGTCTTGTTAATGCCAGATTTGTAAAGCCTTTTGACAAAGAAATGCTGGAATATCTGGCAAAAGATCACAGCCTGTTTGTAACTATCGAGGAGAACGTGCTGACCGGAGGCTTTGGCGAGCAGGTGACGGATTATGTGTCATCTGCCAGACTCAACGTGCATGTGCGCACGATAGGGATCTCTGATGATTATGTGGAACATGGCAACGTTGAGATATTGAGAAAAGAGGTCGGATTGGACTGCGATACAATTGTAAAGCAGGCGGTATCCGACTATCTGACGATAAAGGAAAGCTGATATGAAAGAACGTTTGGATGTATTGCTTGTAAAGAGAAATCTTGCCGATTCCAGGGAAAAGGCAAAAGCCGTCATTATGGCGGGAAACGTGTTTGTGGATGGGCAGAGAGAAGATAAGGCGGGAAGTACCTTTGCGCCGGATGTCAATATAGAAGTGCGCGGACATACTCTTCCCTATGTCAGCCGTGGAGGCCTGAAGCTTGAGAAAGCTCTGGCTAATTTCGATGTGGACGTAAAAGATAAAATCTGTACAGACGTAGGAGCTTCTACCGGCGGATTTACAGACTGTATGCTCCAGAATGGAGCGAAAAAAGTATTTGCAATTGATGTGGGGCGTGGTCAGCTTGACTGGAAGCTTCGCAATGATCCACGGGTTGTCTGTATGGAGAAAACAAATATCCGGTATGTTACGCCGGAGGATATCGGGGAGCCTGTCGATTTTTCCTCCATTGACGTTTCGTTTATATCTCTGACAAAAGTGCTTGTTCCAATCCGCAATTATCTGAAGGCAGACGGAGAGATCGTAGCGCTCATCAAACCACAGTTTGAGGCGGGGCGTGAAAAGGTGGGAAAAAAAGGTGTGGTAAGAGAGAAGAGTACGCATCTGGAAGTGATACACAAGGTGGCGGATTATGCCATGTCTGTTGGTTTTGACCTCTATGCCCTTGATTTTTCGCCGATCAAAGGGCCGGAAGGAAATATCGAATATCTGATCCATCTCAGGAAATGTCCGGGCGATACAGGAGAAAATCACGGCATCGATCCTGATACAGTTGTAGAGAAAGCATTTGAGACACTGGCAAAATAAATTACAAGAGGTATAGGATGGACTGCTTTTATATAATAACAAACAAACTGAAAGATCCGGATTTTACGATCACAAATGAGATCAGACATTATATCGAAAGCAAGGGCAAAAAGTGTCGTATCTCTGAGAAAGACGGGGAGGGACATATCATACCTGGAACGATACCGGCTGACGCTCAGTGCGGTCTTGTCCTGGGTGGTGACGGAACTTTGATACGCGCCGTGCGCGATCTGGGCGAAAACAACCTGCCTCTTCTCGGGATCAATCTGGGAACGTTGGGATATCTGACTGATGTGGAACTGAAGGATTTCAGAGCCGCTCTGGACCGTCTCTTTGAGGGAAAACCTGATATAGAGGAACGTATGATGCTGGAAGGTTCGTTTCGTGGTTCACGGACAGATATAGCCATGAATGATATCGTGCTTGCAAGAGAAGGAAAAGTCAGAATCGTAAGTTTTAATATTTACGTGAACGGTACCCTTCTAAATACCTATCACGCGGACGGAGTAATTCTGTCAACACCTACGGGCAGCACAGGATATAATCTGTCCGCCGGAGGTCCTATCGTAGAGCCTACAGCACAGATGATCGTGATCACGCCTATCTGTTCCCATGCTCTTAATACGAGCAGCGTCGTCCTTTCGGCAGACGATACGATCGAAGTGGAAATCTGCGAGGGCCGGTACGGAAGGCAGGAACAGATTTCTCTTTGCTTTGACGGCGCTGAACAGACCACACTGATTACAGGAGAGAGAGTCTGTATCAGAAAAGCGGCGAAGACTGCCAGGCTCATCAAACTGAACCGGGAAAGTTTCATGATAACGATGCGCAGAAAGATGAAAGGAAATTAGAAGAAGATGAAAGTCAGCCGACATGCAAAAATCATTGAACTGATCAGCCAGTATGACATCGAGACCCAGGAGGAACTGGCAGAGTATCTGAACAATGCTGGGTTTAAAGTGACACAGGCCACTGTCTCCAGAGATATCCGCGATCTGAAACTGACCAAAGTTTCTGTCAGCGGAGGCAAACAGAAATATGTCATTCACAGACAGGACGAGCCTGAGATGAACGAGAAGTATATACGCGTGCTGCGCGACGGGTATGTGTCGATGGATATGGCTCAGAATATTCTTGTGATCAAGACGGTATCGGGTATGGCTATGGCTGTCGCTGCGGCAATCGACGCTATGAAATGGCATGAGGTTGTGGGCTGTATAGCAGGCGACGACACGATCATGTGTGCGATCCGGACAGTAGAGGATACATCAGCTGTGATGGAAAAGATACGAAAGATCATTTCTAAAGGGATACAGGTATAAACTATGTTGCAGAATCTTCATGTGAAAAATCTTGCATTGATCGATGAGACAGAAGTTGATTTCGGCTCTGGACTCAATATACTGACAGGTGAAACAGGAGCAGGAAAATCGATCCTTATGGGCTCTGTAAGCCTTGCCCTGGGCGGCAGATATACTGCTGACATGCTGCGAAGCGGAGCTAAAAGCGGTCTTGTCGAATTGACATTTACGGTGGATGATGAACGGATCCTGCATGAACTGGAGAAAATAGATATCTATCCGGAGGACGGACTGATCACGCTGAGCCGAAGGCTTATGGAGGGGCGAAGTGTCAGCCGTATAAACGGAGAAACCGTCAGTATGGGAATGCTCAAAGACGTGGCGGGACTATTGATCGATATACACGGTCAGCATGACAATCAGACACTTCTTAATCGCAGAACCCATCTTGCTCTTTTAGATCTGTATGCGGGAAAAGAAATTCTTCCTGTCAAAAAAGAAATGGCGGATTCTTTCCGCACTTACCAGGAAATAAGCAGACAGCTTGAAAACTCGATGATGGATGAGGAAAGCAGAAGAAGAGAATTGTCTCTTGCCGAATTTGAGGTAAATGAGATTGAAGAGGCCTCTCTTTCTCCGGGTGAAGATGAAGAGGTGGAACAGCAATATCGCAGGATGACAGAGAGCAGGAAAGTGACGGAAGCTGTCGCTGAGACATATCAGTACACAGCGGAAGATCTTTCATCAAATGCAAGTGACTGTCTAAGCCGTGCGATTCGTGCGTTTCAGGAGATAGCCGATTTTGACGAGAACGCTGCTCAGCTCTACAGTCAGCTTCTGGACGTTGACAGTCTTTTGAACGACTTCAACAGAGAGCTTTCAGAGTATGCAAAAAGTTTTGAGTTTTCGGGAGAAGAATTTCAAGAGACTGAGGATCGATTGAATCTGATCAATCATCTAAAGGCAAAATATGGGAAAACTGTCAATGATATATTGGCATATTATGAGCGGAGAAAGCAAAAAATAGAAGAGCTGAATGACTATGATGCTTTTATAAAAGAACTTGAGAAAAAGAAAGAAGAAGCATTGACAAAAACCGCATCTGTTTCGGAAAAATTGCATGCGATCCGTGAAAAATATGCAGTCTCTTTTTCCGATGAAATCAGAAAACAGTTGACAGAGCTCAATTTTATGGATACAAGGATTGAGATGAGATTGACAGATACCGATCATTACAGTGCCGGAGGCAGGGATGAGGGAGAATTCTATATTGCTCTTAATCCTGGAGAACCACTTCGTCCACTGTCCGGTATCGCGTCAGGAGGAGAGCTTTCCAGGATCATGCTGGCAGTAAAGACAGTGCTGGCTGATGAAGAAGATACCCCCACTTTAATATTTGACGAGATCGATACGGGAATATCGGGAATTACAGCGGATAAAGTGGGAGAAAAACTTCACCTGATAGGCAAGAGCAGACAGGTGATCTGCATCACTCATCTCCCGCAGATAGCCGCTGCTGCTGACGTACATTTTCTGATCGAGAAAAAAGCACAGGATAATTCGGTCAAAACATGTATCGAACGACTGGACGACGACGCATCGATAAAGGAAATCGCCCGGTTACTCGGAGGAGCAAAGGTGACGGACAGTATACTGAAAAGCGCAGAAGAAATGAAAGAACTGGCAAAGAGTGAAAGATAATACCAGTGTGAAAAAATGAAAAACCACACATACTAGAAACGGATACGGCAGAAGTATCCGTTTTCTTTTATGACCGGGAAAGGATGTGAAAGTATGGTGGTGGGCCGGAAAAACAGAGTTGTCCGTGCTCTGTTATGGGTCATTTTATTTCTTTCCGGCGTTGTCATCTGGAATCAGGTACAGACGCGGCAGGAAGAGAAAGCTCTGCGTCAGACAGAGGCAAGCACCTCGTCGCTTGAAAATGATACCGTCCTCCTTGGAGGGATGCCTGTGGGAATTTATATGGAAACAGACGGCGTCATGGTATTGAACACGGAGAAGATCGAAGGTCTCGACGGCAATGTGTACGAACCGGCCGCTGACAGAGTAAAGACAGGGGATTACATCATGGCTGTCAATCATCAGGAGATAACGGGAAAATCAGATCTTCTTGAACTGGTCGAAGAAATCGATGGAGGAAATGTTGTCCTCACACTGCGCAGAGGGGAAGATACGATGGATATAAAGATCAGTCCGGTAGAGTATGAACCAGATCATTACCGACTGGGAATCTGGGTGAGAGACAATGTGCAGGGTCTCGGAACAATCACGTTTCTCACAGAGCAGAGCCGCTTTGGAGCGCTTGGGCACGGGATCAGTGACACAGATACAAATATGCTCATGACGATCGACAGTGGCCGAGTATATCGTACAAGTATCAAGGATATCACAAAAGGATACAGCGGGTCACCGGGAACAATGGAAGGCATCATTGTTTATAACAATTACAATGTGCTCGGAACAATAGATAAAAATACAGAGGCAGGGATCTATGGTACGATCGACAAGATCGATGATCTTTTTGAAGAACAGATCCCCATAGAGACAGCCTCAAAAGAAGAGATCCGGACAGGAGACGCGATGATCCGCTGTTATATCGACAATGAAATAAAGGAGTATGATATCCGGGTGACTGAAATCGACAAGACAGATTCCGAGATCAATAAAGGACTCGTTATTCAGGTGACTGATCCGGAACTCCTTGAAAAAACGGGAGGTATTATCCAGGGGATGAGTGGAAGTCCTATCATTCAGGACGGGAAACTGATCGGCGCAGTGACACATGTGTTCGTTCAGGATTCGACAAAGGGATATGGTATATTTATTGAAAATATGCTGAAACAGGTCGAAACGTCTGAAAAGTCGAATTTTATGTCGAATTAGAGCTACAAAATCTCCTTGATTCCGCATTTTCACGCAGATATAATAAGCGAGTGGCGTTTCAAGGAATGGTCTCAGATCTAAAGGAGAGGAGATAATGGAGCATTTGAGTGTGGCCATCGCTGATGATAATCAGAAAATATTGGATATTCTTGGCGAGATCATCAGCACGGATAAAGAGCTGGATCTGGTCGGAAAGGCTAAAAACGGCGAGGAAATGTGTCAGATCATAAAGGACAGAAAACCGGATGTTGTTCTTCTCGATCTTATCATGCCGAAAATGGATGGGCTGACAGTGATGGAGAAAGTGGGGCAGGACTCCACAGTCGGCAAACGTCCGTATTTTATTGTGATCACAGCGGTAGGCCAGGAGAAGATCACGGAAGACGCCTTCAACAAGGGCGCAAATTACTACGTTATGAAACCGTTCAATAACAGGATGCTGCTTGAACGGATAAAGTCCGTAAGAAATTTGTCCAGAAATTCAGACAGAAAAAATGAAGAAAATACGACAGACAATATGCAGAAGACGGAGAATCTGGAAAGCCGTGTGACAAATATGCTCCATGAGATAGGAATTCCCGCACACATCAAAGGATATCATTATCTGAGAGATGCGATCATCATGGCAGTAAATGACATGGATGTCCTTAATGCTATTACGAAAATTCTGTACCCTACGGTGGCTAAGAAGTATCAGACGACTTCAAGCCGTGTGGAGCGGGCCATACGGCATGCCATCGAGGTTGCCTGGAGCCGCGGAAAACTTGATACTCTGGACGAGCTTTTCGGCTATACTGTGAGTACGGGAAAAGGCAAACCTACCAATTCGGAATTCATAGCTCTGATCGCGGATACGATTCAGCTGGAATACCGGCATAAGAACTGAAAGCGAAATGCGACCGGGGAAAAAAGCCTTTGCAATATGGAGGGAATAGAGTATAATAACAAGTGATAAAGTGCCTTTTATGGCGATGAAGGCAGAAAATGGAGGATCGTAATTATGAAGAACATTTTGTTTGCTGCATCGGAGTGTGTTCCCTTTATTAAAACAGGAGGGCTCGCAGATGTCGTCGGTTCACTTCCGAAAGAATTTGACAAGGAGAAATATGATGTTCGTGTAGTTCTTCCGAAATACACCTGTATGAAACAGGAGTGGAAGGACAGGGCGGAGTATGTTACCCATTTTTATATGGATATCGCAGGTCAGGATCAGTATGTGGGCGTGCTTAAAACTGTACTTGATGACATCACATTCTATTTCATTGATAACGAACACTATTTTAGCGGATTTGCTCCATATGACGGGGATCCGAAGTGGAATATCGAGAAGTTTGCATTCTTCTCAAAAGCTGTGCTTAGCATTCTCCCTGTAATAGGATTCCGTCCGGATCTTATTCACTGTCATGACTGGCAGGCCGGTCTTATTCCGGTATATCTCGACAACTTCAGATATCTGGGCGAATATTACCGCGGAATCAAGACGATCATGACAATACATAACCTGAAGTTCCAGGGGGTGTGGGATACAAAAACAGTCAGAGGCATCACAGGACTTCCGGAATACTATTTCGTGCCGGATAAGATGGAAGCATACAAAGACGCCAATCTGTTAAAGGGCGGTATTGTTTATGCTGATAAGGTGACAACGGTCAGCAACAGCTACGCAGAAGAGATCAAAACACCGTTTTACGGAGAAGGCTTGGACGGACTTATGTCTGCAAGATCCGGCGATTTGTGCGGCATCGTAAACGGACTTGATTATGAAGACTGGGACCCTGCGACAGACTATCGAATCGCCAAGAATTTTACGATCGACGATTTCAGGAAAAATAAACCGATCAATAAGACATCCCTCCAGGAGGAACTGGGTCTGGAGAAAGATCCGAAAGTGATGCTGATCGGCATGGTGTCCCGCCTGACAGATCAGAAAGGATTTGATCTGGTAGACTATATCATGGATGAACTGTGTCAGGACGCAGTACAGATTGTTGTACTTGGTACCGGAGATGTAAAATATGAGAATATGTTCCGCCATTTTGCATGGAAATATTCGGGACGTGTTTCAGCGAATATTTATTATTCTGATGAGCTCTCGCACAGGATTTATGCTTCATGCGATGCCTTTTTGATGCCGTCTCTTTTTGAACCATGCGGACTGAGCCAGCTTATGAGCCTTCGTTATGGAACACTTCCTATCGTGCGCGAGACAGGCGGACTTAAAGATACAGTTGAACCGTACAATGAATATGAGAAGACAGGTACCGGATTCAGCTTCTGTAACTATAACGCTCACGAAATGCTGAATACAGTGCGGTATGCTGAACGGATTTATTATGACAAAAAGAGGGATTGGAATAAGATCGTGGAACGTGCTATGAGCCAGGATTTTTCATGGAAGAACTCTGCAAGACAGTACGAGGATCTCTACAGAAGCCTGATCGGTGAGTAGATCCTGCGGATATATACAACAGGAGTATTCAGACCGGATGAAGATAATTGACAGATTAAAAGAAGATAAGATACACATTTCCTTTGAAGTGTTCCCGCCCAAGACGGACGAGGGATATGACAAGGTGATAAATGCCGTTGATGAGATCGCCACTCTGGAGCCGGCATTTATCAGTGTAACCTATGGCGCCGGAGGCGGCACCAGCAAAAATACCGCCAGGATAGCATCTCACATAAAAGATGAGCTGCATGTATTGAGCCTTGCTCATCTTACATGTGCTTCTTCTACGAAAGCAGAGGTAAGACAGGTAATCGGCAAACTGAAAGGAGCCGGGATTGAGAATATCCTCGCTCTGCGCGGGGATATTCCGGAAGACGTGACATTTCCCGATGTGGATCGTTTTCGTTATGCATACGAGCTTGTAGAGGAAATACGAAAACACGGTGATTTCTGTATAGGAGCCGCATGCTATCCGGAAGGTCATGTAGAAAACGAACATAAGTCGGATGACATACGTTATCTGAAGCAGAAAGTGGACAGTGGGGTCGATTTCCTCACCACTCAGATGTTTTTTGACAATGATATCCATTATAATTTTCTGTACAGAATACGTGAGGCGGGGATTACGGTTCCTGTTCTTCCCGGGATCATGCCGATTACAAGCGCTTCACAGATGAAGAAGAGCCAGGAACTATCAGGAACCGTATTTCCACGCAGATTTCTGGCTATACTGGACCGCTTCGGCGGCTCACCGGCAGCTATGAGACAGGCCGGCATCGCTTATGCGACAGATCAGATCATTGATCTTCTTGCCAACGGTGTTAAAAATATACATATCTATTCGATGAACAGACCTGATGTGGCTACGGCTATCATGAGCAATCTGTCAGAAATCATAAAGGTTTAGGTAACAAGAATGGAGAAACGGATGAGAGAAGCCATCCGTTATCTGGGATATGGAAGGAATACGGCAGATGAGAGGACCCGTATGATGATCGAGGATGCTTTTTCCGAGGTTGAAAAAGCAGCGGGTCCTAAATCCATCTGCCGCATTTTTGATGTGAATCAGAATACGGATGGCAGAATTACTATAGAGAATATGGAAATTGACAGCAGAAGTTTGTCAAGGAACCTGAAAGGCTGCGTTAAAATTGTACTTTTCGGAGCGACTCTTGGAGCCGGTATAGATCATCTGATCAGACGAACTTCTCTGACTGATATGAGCCGGGCTGTAATTCAGCAGGCATGCGCTGCAACGCTGCTGGAAGAATATTGCGATGAGAAACAGCTGGAGATCGGTCGGGAACTGGAGCTGAACGGGCTGTATCTGCGGCCGCGTTTCAGTCCGGGATACGGCGATTTCGATATCCATTACCAGGAACCGATCATGAGGATGTTGGATTGTGCAAAAACAATTGGTCTGACAATGACGGACAGTTATATGATGACGCCGACAAAGTCGGTGACTGCTGTGATAGGAGCCAGTCCGGTGAAAGAAAGATGTCCTGTCGCAGGATGCGAGGCATGCGACAAAACGGACTGTGAATATAGAAGATAACCAAATATCGAAAACTATCACAGGCACTGAAGATACACCATGGAAAACTACACAGAGAACAACATAAGAAAGGACCAGATATGCTTAAAGACAGATTGGGAAAAGAACTGCTCTTCATGGATGGAGGCATGGGAACTCTCCTTCAGGAAAAGGGCCTTGCGCCGGGAGAGCTTCCGGAAATATGGAATGTAACGCACCCGGAGGAGATCAGGACAATACACAAAAATTACATCGAAGCAGGAAGCGATATTATCCTGACAAATACATTCGGGGCTAATGCACTCAAATTCCATGCAAAAGACTGCTCCCTTGAAAGGATCGTGAAAACAGCGGTAAAACTGGTAAAAGAAGCGGCAGAAGAAACTTTATCAGGCGGCAAAGAACATACCGTGTATACGGCGCTGGATATAGGACCGACCGGAAAACTTCTCAAGCCAATGGGCGATCTGGAATTTGAAGAGGCGTACGAGGCTTTTCGTGAAGTTATGATCTGGGGAGAAGAGGCCGGCGCCGACCTGATTCATATTGAGACTATGAGCGATACATATGAGTTGAAAGCCGCGGTCCTGGCTGCAAAGGAAAATACATCTCTTCCTGTGTTTGCCACGGTGATCTATGATGAGAGAAAGAAACTTCTCACAGGGGCTGATATTCCCTCGGTAATTGCTATGCTTGAAGGTCTCAGGGTGGACGCCCTGGGGATCAACTGCGGAATGGGCCCGGAGCAAATGCTGCCGATACTGGAGGATTACGCAAAATACTCCTCGCTCCCGGTGATTGTAAAGCCTAATGCAGGTCTTCCAAAACAGAAGGACGGACAGACCTGGTACGATGTGGATCCGGCAGAGTTCGCCGGATATATGAAAAAAATCGTTTCCATGGGCGCGTGTGTGATCGGTGGCTGCTGTGGCACAACGCCGGAGCATATCAGGGCTATGACAGAGCTTTGCAGGGGGATGGGGGTCACTCCGCCAACGGAAAAGAACGATACTATAGTTTCCTCCTATGGGAAGAGTGTATTTCTCGGTGTCGGTTCCAAGATCATAGGAGAGCGCATCAATCCTACAGGAAAGAAAAGGTTTAAACAGGCGTTAAAAGAACACGATATGGAATATATCATGCGGGAAGGGATTACCCAACAGGACAATGGCGCTCATATCCTGGACGTTAATGTAGGTCTGCCGGATATTGACGAAACCGCTATGATGAAAGAAACTGTGCAGGAATTGCAGAGCGTGGTCAATCTGCCTCTGCAGATCGACACTGTAGATGCGGACGCCATGGAGGCGGCTCTCAGGATCTATAACGGAAAGGCAATGGTCAATTCTGTCAGTGGAAAACAGGAATCTATGGATAAAGTATTTCCACTAATCCAGCGGTACGGTGGCGTTGTCATCGGGCTGACCCTGGATGAGGCGGGAATCCCGTCAGATGCGGAAGGACGTGTGCGAATCGCGGAAAAGATCATTGCCGAAGCAGCAAAGTACGGTATCCAAAAAAAAGATATCGTGATCGACGCGCTGGCAATGACAATCAGTTCAGAGCCGGAAGGAGCAAAAGTGACGCTTGAGACACTTCGTCGGCTGCGGGATGAGATAGGGGTGAATACAGTACTCGGTGTATCCAATATTTCTTTCGGACTTCCGACACGCCCTGTTATCAATGCGGCATTCTATACAATGGCAATGCTGGAAGGCCTGAGCGCAGGTATCATTAATCCCTCTTCTGAGGATATGATGAAAGCGTGGTATGCATATCATGCGCTGATGAATCTTGATGCAAACTGCGAGAGATATATCGAAAGATACGGAGCAGCAGAACAGTCATCGGCAGCTGTTAAAAATCCGTCGGGCTCTTTTTCGGGCAGGCAGAATCTTACGTTGAGGGAATGCATCGAAAAGGGACTCAAAGAAGACGCAGGACATCTGACAGAAAAAATGGCGGTTGACAATGATCCTCTGGATCTTATCAATGATGAACTGATTCCCGCTTTGAATCATGTGGGTGACGGATTTGAAAAGGGCACGATATTTCTGCCCCAGCTGCTGATGAGCGCCGAGGCTGCCAAGTGTGCTTTCGCAGTACTGAAAGAGAAAATGGATAAGAGCGGAGAAGTCCAGGAAAAGATAGGTACGGTGATCCTGGCTACCGTCAAAGGAGATATCCATGATATCGGCAAGAACATCGTGAAAGTATTGCTGGAGAATTACAGTTTCAATGTTATCGATCTCGGAAAAGATGTTCCTCCTGAGAAAATTGTTGAATGTGTGCTGGAGAATGATGTGAAGCTGGTAGGGTTGAGCGCACTTATGACGACCACTGTAGTGAGTATGGAGGAGACGATCCGTCAGCTTAGAGAAAACGCGCCTTGTTGTAAAGTGATGGTCGGAGGAGCTGTGTTGAATCAGGAATATGCAGATATGATCGATGCTGATTTTTACGGCAAAGACGCCATGCAGTCTGTACGCTATGCACAGAAGATATTCTCCTAATAATAACCAGCATCATGCATGTACTGCAGACTTCTGTATTGTTCTGCAATTTATACAGGGATTGTTAAATAAATCACTAGGAAAAACATATTTCTCATGGTATATTAAGGGGAGGAAAGTATGTTCTGTTCATACTTAATAGTAAATCGTTATGGAGGAAAAGAGTTTTGAGGTACGCAGATGCAAATGTAATCAAGATCAAACACGCAGTGCTGGAAGAAGTGGCACGGCTGGCTTTTGCCGGAGAACTGGAGGAGCGTAAAGACGATATTCCGTTTAAGCTGATCCCGGGTCCTACACCTCAGTTCCGCTGCTGTATCTATAAGGAGCGGGAGATTATCCGGCAGAGGGTACGCCTTGCCGAAGGCAAAGCACCCGGCGTGCATGATGACGGCAACGTTATACAGGTCATTAATTCAGCCTGTGAAGACTGTCCGATCTCCAGTTACATTGTGACAGAAAACTGTCAGAACTGTCTGGGCAAAGCCTGTATCAATGCCTGTAAGTTTGGCGCGATCGAAGCAGGACGCCATCGCTCGCATATTGATCCTTCTAAGTGTAAAGAGTGCGGCAAATGCGCTGACGCCTGTCCTTACAACGCCATAGCACATCTCCAGAGACCATGTAAGTTCAGCTGCCCGGTAGATGCGATCTCCTATGATGAATACGGTATTTCTGTTATAGACGACGAAAAATGTATTCGCTGCGGTAAATGCATTCACAGTTGTCCATTCGGCGCCATTGGTTCCAAGACGTGGATTGTAGATGTCATTAAGGCAATCCAATCAGGAAAACATGTCTATGCGATGCTCGCACCGGCGACGGAAGGACAGTTCGGTCCGGACATTACAATGGCAAGCTGGAGAAAGGCCATGAAAGAACTGGGATTCACGGAATTTGTTGAAGTCGGATTAGGCGGAGACCTGACTGCAAAGTATGAGGCCGAAGAATGGCGCGAGGCTTATCAGGAAGGCAAGAAAAAGGTGACATCCTGCTGCCCGGGCTTTGTCAACATGGTGCGTAAGCACTATCCGGAACTAAACGATGCAGTTTCCACAACGGTATCCCCGATGTGTGCCGTATCACGTATGATCAAGGCAAAAGATCCTGAAGCTGTAACTGTATTTATCGGCCCCTGCCTTGCAAAGAAATCAGAAATTGTAGATCAGAAGATCGAAGGCAACGCGGATTATGCCATGACATACAGCGAGATCCGCGCCATGATGCGCGCAAAAGGCGTGGCTTTAGAGCCGGTGGAAAATACATATCAGGAAGCTTCCGTATTCGGAAAGAGATTCGGTAATTCCGGAGGAGTTGCCGCCGCCGTACAGGAGAGCTTAAAAGAATCCGGAAATAATATCGACGTGAAAGTATACAAAGCAAACGGAGCCGCAGAATGCAAAAAGGCATTGCTGCTTATGAAAGTCGGAAGACTTCCGGAAGACTTTATCGAGGGTATGGCATGTGACGGAGGCTGTGTCGGAGGACCGAGTTCATTCAAGGATCAGATACTTGCCAAGAAATCAAGAGACGCTCTGATCAAAGAGGCTGACGACAGAGGAATTTACAAAAATCTGAGCAACTATGACGAAGATTCGTTCTCTATGCACAGATAAAAACAGTGGAGGATTTTGCGAATGGAAATGAACATGAGAGGACTGCAGACAACAGTAAGAGACATCCGAAGACGTGTATTTACTGAAGTTGCAAAGCTTGGCTTTAAGGCAGATGCGGATACGCTTCTTGACGATATGGAGGCGATCCCTTACATGATCGTCAATGACGACACCGAAAAATACCGTGAGAGTACGTACCGTTCCCGCGCAATCGTAAGAGAACGGCTGCGCCTGGCGATGGGGCTTTCTCTTCGTCCGGAGAATAAACCGGTACATCTGACAGCAGGCGTGGAGGCAAGTAATATTTCCGAAAAGTATTATGAGCCGCCGCTTATGCAGGTAATCCCGTCCGCCTGCGAGAGCTGTGAGGAGAATATGTACGAAGTGAGCAATATGTGCAAGGGGTGTCTTGCGCATCCGTGCCAGGAGGTCTGTCCGAGAGGAGCGATTTCCATGGTAAACGGACGCTCGCACATCGATCAGGAAAAATGTATCAAATGCGGGAAATGTAAATCCGTATGTCCTTACGACGCAATTGCAAAGAAAGAACGCCCGTGCAAAAAGGCCTGCGGCGTGAATGCAATTGTTTCGGATAAATATGGACGTGCATTTATTGATAATGACAAATGTGTTTCCTGCGGAATGTGTATGGTCAGCTGCCCGTTCGGAGCAATTTCGGATAAATCACAGATTTTCCAGCTCGCAAGAGCTCTCTCGGAAGGAGAGGAGATCATCGCCGAGATCGCGCCTGCTTTTGTAGGACAGTTCGGGGACAACATCACGCCGAGAAATATCAAGGCAGCTCTTCGGGAACTGGGATTTTCCGAAGTCTTTGAAGTAGCTCTGGGAGCTGATATCGGCGCGATCGCCGAGGCACACCACTATGTAGACAAGGTTGTTACAGGAGAGCTTCCTTTCCTTCTGACATCCTGCTGTCCTTCATGGGCAATGCTTGCGAAGAAATTTTTCCCGGACGTGATCGACGAGATTTCACAGGAGCTTACCCCTATGGTGGCGACTGCGAGAACGATCAAGCAGAAGCACCCAAATGCCAAAGTTGTGTTCATCGGCCCCTGTGCCTCCAAAAAGCTGGAGGCTTCACGCCGGAGCGTGCGAAGCGATGTCGATTTCGTTGTTACTTTTGAGGAACTGCAGGCAATGTTCGACGCAAAGGAAATTGATCTTACTACATACGAAGCAGAATCTTCTTTCCATGACGCGACAGGAGCCGGACGAGGCTATGCATGCGCAGGAGGGGTGGCTGCTGCTATTGAGAAATGTATTAACGAATACTATCCGGACGTGCAGGTCAATATCGAGCATGCGGAAGGTCTTGCAGACTGCAAGAAGATATTAGCTCTTGCAAAGGCGGGCAAGCTGAACGGCTGCCTGATAGAGGGAATGGGATGTCCGGGCGGCTGTATCGCAGGTGCCGGCACCAATATACCGGTAGCAAAAGCAAAGAAAAACCTGCAGAACTTTGTAAACAAATCAAGCCGTGCGGTACCTCCGGAAGAACTCATCGAGATCGATCTGGAATAACGATTCCGCCGGATTGAAAGGTCGCATATACAAATTATACAGGGCGGACGCATTTTTTGCGTCCGCTTTACAAATGTATAAGGCTGTGATATATTATAAAACAGGCTTTTTGAGCGAAAGAGGAGGATTTTTAACATGCAGCCATATGGAGTTAACCAGCTTAGAAAAATGTTTCTGGAGTTCTTCGAGAGCAAAGGACACCTTGCAATGAAGAGCTTTTCTCTGGTGCCGCATAATGATAAGAGCTTGCTGCTCATCAATTCAGGAATGGCACCGTTAAAACCATATTTTACAGGACAGGAAATCCCGCCGAGGAGAAGAGTTACAACCTGTCAGAAATGTATCCGTACCGGAGATATCGAGAATGTAGGAAAGACCGCGCGTCACGGCACATTCTTTGAGATGCTCGGAAACTTTTCTTTCGGTGATTATTTCAAGACAGAGGCGATCCACTGGACATGGGAGTTCCTTACCGAAGTTGTAGGGCTTGACCCGGACCGTCTGTATCCGTCTGTCTATGTGGACGATGATGAGGCTTTTGAAATCTGGAATAAAGAAATCGGAATTCCTGCCGATCGGATTTTTAAATTCGGAAAAGAAGACAACTTCTGGGAGCACGGTTCAGGCCCATGCGGTCCCTGTTCCGAGGTGTATTACGACAGAGGAGAAAAATACGGATGCGGCAAGCCGGACTGCACGGTAGGCTGCGACTGTGACCGTTATATGGAGATCTGGAACGATGTATTCACCCAGTTTGATAATGACGGAAACGGCAATTATTCTGAACTGGAACAGAAGAATATTGATACAGGAATGGGGCTGGAGCGTCTGGCCAGCGTTGTGCAGGACGTGGATTCCATTTTTGATGTAGATACGATCAAGGCACTGAGAGATCACGTATGCCGCCTTGCAGGCAAAGAATACGGGAAAGAGTACAAAGATGATGTGTCGATCCGTGTCATTACAGATCATATCCGCTCTGTGACGTTTATGATCTCTGACGGTATTATGCCGTCCAACGAAGGAAGGGGCTATGTACTCCGCCGGCTGTTAAGAAGAGCATGCCGTCACGGAAGACTGCTCGGAATTCACAAAGGATTCCTTCCGGAACTGGCTGAGAATGTGATCGAAGGCTCCAAGGACGGTTATCCGGAACTGGAAGAGAAGAAAGAGTTTATTCTCAAAGTGATCGCAAAAGAGGAGGAACAGTTCAATAAAACGATTGATCAGGGTCTCGGCATCCTTGCCGATATGATCTCTGACATGGAGTCAAAGGGCGAGAAAACATTAAACGGAGAAGATGCGTTCCGTCTCTATGACACCTATGGATTCCCGCTGGACCTTACAAAAGAGATCCTCGAGGAAAAGGATCTTGGAGTTGACGAGGAAGGATTCCACGCATGCATGGAAGTGCAGAGAAAGAAAGCCCGTGACGCACGTGAAGTTACCAACTATATGGGTGCTGATGTCACGGTATATGAGTCCATTGATCCGAGCGTGACAAGTACTTTTGTCGGATATGACAATCTGACATATGAATCCGATGTGACAGTTCTCACCACGGAAGATGAGATTGTCGAAGCTCTTTCCGAAGGACAGAAAGGTACCATCTTTGTGCAGGAGACACCGTTCTATGCAACAAGCGGTGGACAGGAGGCGGATACAGGATATATCCGTACAGCTGAAGGCGAGTTCAAAGTAGAAGACACAGTGAAACTTCTCGGCGGAAAGATCGGCCATATCGGTGTAATGACAAAGGGCATGATCAAAACCGGCGACAAGGTAACTCTTGAGGTGAATGCAAAGAAACGTGCGCTTTCCGCAAGAAACCACAGCGCAACCCATCTGCTCCAGAAAGCGCTGCGCACAGTGCTGGGAACACATGTGGAACAGGCTGGCTCCAGTGTGAATGAGGACAGACTGAGATTTGACTTTACTCATTTCTCTGCAATGACTCCGGAAGAACTGCAGAAAGTAGAAGATATCGTAAACGAGCAGATTTCGAAAGGTCTGGACGTGGTAATAAAGAATATGCCAATCGAGGAAGCAAAAAAGACAGGCGCTCAGGCACTGTTCGGCGAGAAGTACGGAGATATTGTCCGTGTCGTCAATATGGGAGACTTCTCGATCGAGTTCTGCGGCGGAACCCATGTAAAGAATACTTCGGAGATCATGGCGTTTAAGATCATCTCCGAGAGCGGTGTGGCTGCGGGAGTGCGCCGTATCGAGGCTCTTACGTCCGACGGACTTATGAAATACTATGCCCACGTTGAGGAGACGCTGAAAAATGCGGCTCATCTTCTGAAGGCAACTCCGGAGAATCTTGCAGACAAGATCACTCATATGATGGCTGAGAACAAATCTCTCCACGGCGAGGTAGAGAGTCTGAAGAATAAGATGGCTCAGGAAGCTGCCGGTGATGTGATGGATCAGGTAAAAGAAGTCAAAGGTGTGAAACTGCTTGCTGCACAGCTTGACGGTATCGACATGAACGGACTGCGTGATCTCGGAGATCAGTTCAAAGCAAAACTCGGCGACGGAGTTGTTGTGCTTGCATCGTCAAACGACGGCAAAGTAAGCCTTATGGTAACTGCCACAGACGAGGCGATGAAGAAAGGCGCTCATGCCGGAAATCTTGTAAAGGCGATTGCAGGATGTGTCGGCGGCGGTGGCGGCGGACGCCCGAATATGGCTCAGGCAGGCGGAAAGAATCCGGCAGGTATTCCGGATGCACTTGCAAAAGCTGCCGAGGTATTGGAGTCGCAGATCAAATAGTAGATAAGCCTGACTTTTCCGTAATGTATTTGTGATGTTTTGAGAGTTTTTTATTCAAAACAGTTGACGGAAAAGAAAAATATGATATAATCTTTGTTAGTGCAATAAAAATACCCGAACAGTCGTATTATGCACAATACAAGGCTGGAGGGGAGGTAAGGTGTGAGACTATGTCAAATGTAATCGTTAAAGAAAACGAGACGTTAGACAGCGCTTTACGCAGATTCAAAAGAAACTG